>NZ_MLQM01000163.1:0-12143 GCF_001854525.1 Mycobacterium talmoniae | reverse complement strand
CGGGGGCGCTGCGCGGGGCCACCGGGGCGATCAAGGAGCTGGAGCGGCGGCAGAAATCCCGGCACACCCGGGCGTCGCGGGATGCGCTGGACCGGGCGTTGATCGATTTGGCCACCTATTTCCGGGATGCGCTGCTGGTGGCGTCCGGGGCCGGCGCGGTGGCGGCCAACCACCCGGACATGGCCGAGAAGGTGGCGGCGCTGGCCGCCCACGCCAGCCCGGAACGGCTGCTGCGCTGCATCGAGGCGGTGCTGGCCTGCCGCGAAGCGCTGACCGTCAACGTCAAACCGAAGTTCGCCGTCGACGCCATGGTCGCCACCATTGGTCAGGCGTTGCGCTCCGACCTGTAAACTCACCTGCGCCCGGACTACCGGGCAGGCCGCCTTAGCTCAGTCGGTAGAGCGATTCACTCGTAATGAATAGGTCAGGAGTTCGATTCTCCTAGGCGGCTCCAAATGTGCTCCCCCCTTGCGCGAGCGTGCGTGTCCCCGGTCGACACACCGCGCGGAAACCCGGGTTTGCGCACCCTCGCGCCGTGCCCGCGGCCTAGCCTGGCGGCTGAGCCAGACGGGACAGGAATGCGTGAACGGCCACGGGGTCTTCGGCAGCACGCAGCAGGCGATTACCGGCGGGAAGGTGCTGCAAAGCGATGCGGATCGCGCGGCGGTCGTCGGGGCGCGCCTGGCTGATAACGGAGCGGGGATCGCGCAGTGCCACGGCTGACAGCGCGACCAGGTCCTGGGCATGGCGTTCGGGGTTGCGGCTGTCCACGACCCACGCGCGGGCCTTGACCACCAGACTGCCCAGCAGGGTCGGGCGGCGGATGTAACCCTCGCGCCCGTTGAGGTTTACCGGCACCCGCTCGGCTCTGGTCAGCGCCTGGTTGCCGCCAGGGGCCGCCAGCCCTGGTCGTCCCGAGCTCGTCTTCGGGTACCGCCGCTGGCGATCGAGTCCTTCCGGGAGCATCACGTCGATAGTCGTTCTGTCGCGGATGAACCGGTAGCCATAGCCGTCACTGGTGGGACTCTCAGTGAAGCCGTTGTCGGTCAAGTAACTCGTGGTGCTGCGCAACGCATCCCGGCGTGTCCAAACCCCGACGACCACATCGCCGTCGTCGGTGGGGCGGTGCACGGTGATGGCGTGCTCAGTCAAATGCAGGGCGGTCATCTGTCCACCCACCAGTACCCAGGGCGGCGGGTCGGTCTCCTCGAAGTCCAGCAGCGTCGCCCACATCGCCTGCTGGTGTTCGGGCATCTGGGGCAGCGCTACTGATTCCCGCTCGAGCGTCGGAATTTTCTCTGGGGTGCCGCGCAGGGTCTGGTCCCAGGCGTGCAGATCGCCGCGGGTGAGCGAGGTGGCTTTCTCGGCCGCGAGCTCGCGCAGCGCACGTATGTGCCGTTCGCGTACCTGTTGATCCAGTGCCGGCGCGAGCCCGATGCGGGTGCAGAGACGACCTACCGCTTTGCTGATGTCCGCGGCGCTGGCCGGGGTCTGGTCGGGGGCGGAATCCTTGATGGCACAAAATATTTCGGTCGCGCCGGGCACCGACTGTCCCGTGATGGCGGCGATAGCGGCCAACGCCTCGCCGTTGCCGGGGCTGGTCGGTTCTGGCACGGTCATTCCTTCCGCACCGCGCGTAGCGCCTCGGCGATCAGTTCGCATCCGGCGGCTCGGGTGCGCGCGTCGGTGTCCTCGGCGAGGTCGGCACCTGCGATGAGCCGCGGAGCGGTCGTGGCTCCGAACGGCGCGGCGTCGGCGACCCGCAGTGTGAGGTTGCCTCGCGCACTCTCGATCAGGAAGAACTCCTCCACCAGTTCGCGGCGGGTCTGGTCGCTGACGTAGGCGTCGGCAGCTCCGCCGGTCGACAGCCCGATGCTGTACGTAGTGGTGGTGCTGATGCCGGTGGCCAAGAGATTGTCGGTGCTCAGCAGCTGGGCCAGGTCGCGTTCGCCGACCCGGTACCGGTGTATCGACTGCGCTCGCCGTGACAGCCAGCGCTGCACCAACGCGCAGGTGTGGGCGTCGCGAATCGCGGCGTGCGCGAGGCGGTTGCGCAGACGGTAACGCTCGGCCGAGGTGAGTCCGTCGTCGAGGCCGTCGCACAATGCGGCGGCGGCCCAGGCGATGCGCGGTGCGAAGGATCGCCCGGTGGCACCAGCGGCGACGAGATCGGCGTGGCGGTCCAGACTGTCGGCGTCGACCAGCCACTGGCTGCCGGCCCGCGTCGCGGTCAACGTGCCGGCGGCGATGAGCGCGCGCACGCGAGAGGGGTGGACGCCCAAGCGCTGAGCGGCCTGCTGCGCGGTGACAACATCGACCATATACACAACTATAGCGACTTCGATATAGATGTGTATATATCTGCTGGAATCGACGCTGCCATCGGGCCGTGCAGCGTTGACCGCGGTCCGCCGCGTCCCACCGCCGCGGGGTTAAATCGGCCAACGACGCGGCGAACTCCGCGCGCTGCGGGCGGGCAAGGCCGCGGACGCTGACCGTCGCGACATTGCGCAGCCGGGTAACAGCCCTTGGCCCAACAGATCCCCGCCCGGTGCTGGACCCGGCGGGGATCGGTCGTGGGGTCAGACGACGCCCTTGAGCGGATTGTGCCCGACATACATCTGTTCCATCCGGGCCTCGTCGACCCGGTTGCGGATCTGTTGCGCCTCATGCTGGTCGCGGATGACCTTGGCGAGGTTGAAGCAACTGGTCACTAGGAACAGCCCGCAGATGGCGAGAAACCCTCGCTGCCAGACGGATATCGGCAGGAAGGTGATGCCGATGGCCAGGGAGCTCAGCGACACCCCGAAGGCGATCGCGGACTGCGCGAAATAGGCGTTGGTGTTACGGAGAAGTGGTTGCGGTGTTTCCATGCCAGAAATCGTCGCACCCTGGCCGGGCCGCTCCGGTAGGCAATATTACTCAACTTCGCGCTACCGCGGCGCCACGTACCCCACCGGACCCGAGGCGATACACACCGACAGTGCCGCGGTGTCGGCCCGCACGCTGATGTCGTTGCCCGCGCCGGGCAGCCGCACATAGACCCGGTTCAGGCCGGGATGCACCGGCACTTTGGTGGCGGGACCCTCGGATAGCGCCAACGTCATCGAGCCGTCCACGTTGGCCAGGTAGTTGATCTCGGCGGTCCAGTCCGCCGGCAGCAGCGGACCGTCCAACACCAGCCGCGTCGGAATGTCGGGCTGCGCAAAGTATCCGCACCGCGGCACCGGGCCCGGCACGATCGTGCGGACCCAGGTCACCTGCGCGTCGGCCAGCCGGCCGGAGCTGTCCAGCATCCGTAACAGCGGTGTCGCCGAAGCGAATTCGGGACGGTCGGGCAGCAGTGCGAACAGGTGGCTGGCCCGGTTTTCCGGCCCGACCACCCGCTGCAGCACCAGCGGGTCGACCTCCTGATCGAGCAGTGGCGCATCGGAGGCGGCGCGGGCGGCGGCCAGCGCGTGCCGGGCGTGCCGCAAATAGGGCTCGGCCGGGTTATCCCGCCACGACGCCAAAAACGTCGCGGTGGAATACAGACTGCTGGCCACGAACAGCGTCGCCAAGCCCACGGTCACCGCGGTGCGCGGTGCCGAGGCGTTCAGCCAGCGCGACGAATCCCGGTTCGGCGCACACAATCCCACGCCCGCCAGCAGGGCCAGCACCACCACCAGGTCGGCCAGATACCGCAGCGTCTGGGCGAGCTCCAGCGCGGTGAACGCCGACGAGCGCATCAAATAGATCGGCACCTGGCAGGCCGCCGCGTAGCCGACCGCGGCCAGCCACACCGCACCGACGCGCCGCTTGCGCAGCAGCGAGACCGCCGCCACGCCGGCCAGCACCAGCCAGCCCGCCACCATCACCGTCGCGCCGGGCGCGGCCCACGGCGACGCCGGCGCCCACCGGTCCCAGGACCACGGCCCGCCGGCCAGCGCGGGCACGATGCCGTGGGTGACCGAGCGGCGCAACAGATCCCACGTCATCGCCAGATCGAAACTCCACCGCCGCTGATTAACCACCGTCAGGTACAGCGCGATCCAGGCCGCGGTCAGCGCCAGCGACGCCGTCCACAACCGGCGCCCGGCACGCCACACGGTCGCTACCGAGGCCCGGTCACCGCGCACGTGGGCCAGCAACGCGGTCACCGCGAACGCGACGAACGGGATCACCGCGGCCTTCTCGAAAAACAGCAGGCCGCCCAGGTACGCCAGCACCCCGGTCAGCGCGTAGCGCTGCGCGCCGGTGCGCACCAGCAGCATCGCGTCGGCGCACACCCAGGCCAGCGCGGCCAGCATCGGCAGCGCGTTGAGCGCCGCCGACCACCACGCGAAGGCCGGCAGCCCCAGCGGGCAAAACAGCGCGAAGGTCAGCGGGATGAGCAGCACCGGCCGCCACCCCAAGATCACCCACAGTGCCCGCAGCAGCGCCAGCGACGCCAGCAGCTGCAGCACCACCAGGCTGACCGCCGGACCGGCCCAGTCCAACGGCCAGCACCGGGTGATCGCGCCGGCGAGCAGGAACGCGGCCGGCATGACATGCCCGTCGTGGTCGTCGAGCAGATACGACGACGACAGCAGGTCATGGGTGCCGGCCCGGCCGATCAGGATCAGATCGTCCCAGTAGAAGTAGCCGCCGAACGCCAGCACCGCCCGCACCACCAGCTGGACGACGATCAGGACCGCCGCGGTGGCGGCGACCCACGGAAGGCGCGTCGTCCGGGCGGTCATAGCTCTTTCTTACCGGTCGGTATGGTGGGCCGGTGCGTGCACTGGTCACCGGCGCGGCCGGGTTCATCGGGTCCACGTTGGTCGACCGTTTGCGGGCCGACGGGCACCGCGTCCTCGGCCTGGACAACTTCGCCAGCGGGCGGGCCACCAACCTCGAGCACCTCAGCGACGACCCCGAGTTCGTCTTCGTCGAGGCCGATATCGTGACCGCGGACCTGGCCGCGATCCTCGACCAGCACCGGCCGGAGGTGGTGTTTCACCTGGCCGCGCAGATCGATGTGCGGCACTCGGTGGCCGACCCGGCCTTCGACGCGTCGGTCAACGTCATCGGCACGGTGCGGCTGGCCGAGGCGGCCCGGCGCGCGCAGGTCCGCAAGATCGTGCACACCTCCTCGGGCGGATCCATCTACGGCACCCCGCCGTCCTATCCGACCAGCGAAGACGTCCCCACCGATCCGGCGTCGCCGTACGCGGCGAGCAAGGTCGGCGGCGAAATCTATCTCAACACCTTCCGCAACATGTACGGGCTGGAGTGCAGCCACGTCGCGCCCGGCAACGTCTACGGGCCGCGCCAGGACCCGCACGGCGAAGCCGGTGTGGTGGCGATCTTCAGCCAGGCGCTACTGTCCGGCAAACCCACCAAGATCTTCGGTGACGGCTCCGACACCCGCGACTACGTGTTCGTCGACGATGTGGTCGACGCCTTCGTCAAGGCGTCCGGGGCGGCCGGCGGCGGGCAGCGATTCAACATCGGCACCGGGGCGGAAACCTCGGTGCGGCAACTGCACAGCGCGATCGCGGCCGCGGTCGGCGCCCCCGACGACCCGGAATTCCACCCGCCGCGACTGGGCGATCTGAAGCGGTCCTGCCTGGACATCAGCCGTGCCGCCGCGGTGCTGGGCTGGCGCCCCCAGATCAGCCTGGACGAGGGCCTGCGCCGCACCGTGGCCTACTTCCGTCAGGACCGTGAGCAGACGTAAAAGCGTTCGCGACCGTGCGGTTTCATACGCCTGCCAGCCGTATCGCGGATGACACCGCACAGTCGGCGCGATTTCGGCGGAAACTACCCCTGCTCGGGGGGCTGGGCGCCTTCCAGGGCGATCGCCCGGGCCAGCCGGGCGTAGCGCAACTCCAAATCCTTGAACCGCATGTAGGTGCTCAAGGTGGTGAAGATGAACGCGATGATCAGCACGTACAGCATCAGGTCGGTGCCGCGTTTGACCCCCAGCAGCTGCGCCAGCACGGTGGTGTCGTCCGGCCGCAGCACCGCGTACACGCCGGCGAGCACAAACCCGACATAGCCGACCTTGACCCAGGCCCGCGACTTCGCGCTGGTGCGCGACCGCAGCAACCCGAACAACGCCACGATCGCCACGATCAGCAGCACCTGAATCCAGTGGATGGTCATCGCGGCATCCTTCCCCGCAGCAATTCGTCGAAGATGATGTTGACGCCGTTGAGCAGCGGCTGGCCCTTGGACTTCGAATACGCGGTGTAGAGGATTTCGATCGGTTCTTCGACCACCCGCCACCGGTTTTCGTCGATGAGCATGATGAATTCGCTGGCGTGGCTCATCCCGTTCATGGTGATGTTGAGCCCGTCGGCGACGGTTTTGTTGAACACCCGCAGGCCGTTGTGGGCGTCGGTCAACCCCAGCCGCCGGCTGCGTCGACTCAGCCGGGCCGCCGTCTGCAGCACAATCCGTTTGGCCAGCGGTGGGCGGCTGCCGCCCGGCCGGGCGAAGCGGGTGCCGATCACGATGTCGGCCTCGCCGGCGGCCAACCGCCGCACCATCGCCACCACGTCGGCGACCCGGTGCTGACCGTCGGCGTCGAAGGTGGCGAAGGCCTGGGCGCCGGGCTGGCGGCGGGCGTATTCGACACCGGTCTGAATCGCCGCGCCCTGTCCCAGGTTGACCGGGTGGCGCACCAGGTGCGCCCCGGCGCGGCGGGCGATCTCGCCGGTGCCGTCGGCGCTGCCGTCGTCGACGCAGACGACGTTGCGGAAAACCGAGCGGACCTCGGCGACGACCTCGCCGATGACGGTGGCCTCGTTGAATGCCGGTATGACGATCCACACGTCGGGGTAGGGGGCGGCCGTGTCCATCAGGTCCATTACGCCAACAAGCTACACGCTGATCAGCGGTCGGCCCGGGTCAGCGCGGCCAGGTGGACGGCGATTCCCGCCAACGGACCGCTCACCAGGGCGACCACGGCACGGGTCTGCAGATCCAGCGGCACCAGCAGCAGCAGCGTCGACGCCAGAGTCGCGCCGACCCAGCCCAGCGCGTAGGCGCGGTGCAGCGCGGCCGCCACCGCGGCGGCGCCGGTCAACGTCAACATGGCCATCACCACGGCCGCGCCGGTCAACCCGGCCAGCAACGCGCCCGACGCCCGGTAGTCGGCGCCGAACGCGGCCCGCAGCAACCACGGGCCGAGCAGCCCGGCGGCCAGCACCCCCGCCGCGCCGACCCCGGCGATCACCACCGCCGGCGACAGCAGCGCCCGCAGCCGCCGGCTGCGCTGATCCACGAAGTGGGCGATCAGGTTGCCCTGCATGGCGGTCAGCGGCACCAGCAGCGGCGCCCGAGTCAGCGTCACCGCCAAGATGACCACGCCGCCTTCGGCGCCGAGCTCGCCGTAGGTGGCCTTCAGCAGCACCGGAAAACCCATCACCAGGATCGCGCTGGCCCCGGCCGCGGTGATCGAATGCGCGGCCCCGCGCAGGAAGGTCGTGGTGCTCACCGGGGTGAGCAGTCGGGCGGCCGCCCGGGTCACCGGGGAGCCGACCAGCAGCAGCAGCCAGGCCACCGCCCCGGCCACGGTGGCCCACAAAAACCCGACCAGACCCCAGCCGATCACGAAGGTGGCGGTGGCGACCCCGACCCGGATGACGGCGTCGGTGACCATCAGCGCCCCGTACTGGGTCCACCGGTTGGCGCCGGCCAGCATCCCCAGCAGGGTGGCGTGCAGGCAGAACCCGGCCAGCCCGACGCTCAGCAGCCCCACCGACAGCCAGCGCGCGTCGGCGAACACTGGGCCGCTCCACAGCGGCGACGTGCCGGTGATCACCGCCGCGGCGGCCAGCCCGAGCAGCGCGGCCACCCGCAGCGGCCGGGTGACCCGCCCGGGTGCCGGCACGCCGAACTGGATGGACCGGATCTCCCGGGTGGTTTCTTGCAGCAAGCCGTTCGCGGCGCCGGTGACCAAGCCGAACGCCCCCCAAAACACCGCGAACACCGAGAACCCGTCGGGGGCCAGGTCGCGCGCGGCCAGGTACACCACCGCGTAGCCGCACAACGCGGTGACCGCGGTCGCGGTGGCCACCCGGGCCACGCTGCTGCGGGTGGCCGGGCCCAGCGTCGAGCCGGTGGTCATAACGCCGGGACCGCCGTCGAATACAGCCACGCCTGCCACAACGGCTGCAGCGACACCGACGCATAGTTGGCGGCCAGCCCGGTGAAGTCGTCGGTGTCGGCGCTGCCGTGTCGGTAGCGGGTGGTCCAGTCCCGCAGCAGCGCAAAGAAATTCGCATCGCCGAGCTCGCCGCGCAGCACGTGCAGGGTCAGCGCGCCGCGCTTGTAGACGCGGTCGTCGAACATGTCGGCCGGCCCCGGGTCGGCCAGCAGCAGATCCTGCGGCGACCCTTCCAGCCGCCGGTGATAGCTGCGGGCCAGCTCGGCGGCGCCGGGTCCGCCGGAGTGCTCGGACCACAGCCATTCGGCGTAGCAGGCGAAGCCCTCGTGCAACCAGATGTCACGCCACCGCCGGGCGGTGACGGAGTTGCCGAACCATTGGTGGGCCAGCTCGTGGGCGATCAGCCGCTCCGATTTGCCCGCGCCGTCGCAGTGGTTGGCCCCGAAGATCGATATCCCCTGCGCCTCTAGCGGGATCTCCAGGTCGTCGTCGGTCACCACCACGGTGTAGCCGCCGGCCAGCGGATACGGCCCGAACAACCGGGTAAACAGCGCCATCATCTCGGGTTGTCGGGCGAAGTCGTGGTCGAAGTGGTGCCGCAGCCGCTCCGGCAGCGCGGCCTGCATCGGCACCGTGGTGTCGGCCAGCCGATGGGTCGCGTACCGGCCGATCTGCAGGGTGATCAGGTAGGTGGAGGTCGGCTCGGCCTGCTCGTAGGTCCAGGTGGTGTAGCCGGCACGGGCCCGCCGCGACACCAATTCACCGTTGGCGATCGCCTGGTAGGCGTTGTCGGTGCTGATCTGGATGCGGTAACTGGCCTTGGCGGCAGGGCGGTCGTCGCAGGGAAACCACGACGCTGCGCCGTTGGGCTGCCCGGCGACCAGCACCCCGTCCGACAGTTCCTCGAAACCCACTTCGCCCCAAAGGCTTTGGATCGGCCGGGGTGAGCCGCAGTAGCGGATGGTGATCGGCAGGGCAGCCCCGGCGGGCAGTTCGGCGGCCAACGTGATGCGCAGCTTGCCGCCCGACGCCGCGAACCGCGCCGGGCGCCGCCCGCCGACCCACACCTTGGTCACCGACAGCGTCTCGGCGAGGTCCAGGGTGAAGCTGCGCAGCGGCGCCAGGGTGACGGCGGTGATGACGGCCGTGCCGGCCAGCCGATTCGACGCGATCTTGTAGGTCAAATCCAGTTCATAGCGGGACACCCGGTAGCCGACGTTGCCGGTGGTCGGCACGTACGGGTCCACGACCGGCGCCGCCAACTGGCGTGCCGATTTCTTGGCGGATTTCTTGGCCGGGCTGCTCATGCCGCCGACTCCTCCCGGCCCTTGTCGGCGCGGCGGCGCTTCTTGGCCGACACCGTCCACGGCGCGATCGGGTTGCCCTGCCACCGGGTCGAGGCCGGCACTTGATCGCCGCGCATCACCAGCGACGCCGGCCCGACGGTGGCGCCCGCCCCGAGCCGGGAGGCCGGCAGCGCCACACAGTTGGGGCCCAGGGTGGCGCCGGCGTCCAGGACCACGGCGTCCATCCGCATGATCCGGTCGTGGAACAGGTGGGTCTGCACCACACAGCCGCGGTTCACCGTGGCGCCGCGGCCCAGGCGCACCAGATCGGCCTCGGGCAGCCAATACGTTTCGCACCACACGCCGCGGCCGATCTCGGCGCCCAGGGCGCGCAGCCACAGGTTCATCACCGGCGTGCCGGTCGCCGCGCGGGCGAACCACGGCGCGGCCACGGTTTCGACGAAGGTGTCCGACACCTCGTTGCGCCACACGAACGACGACCACAGCGGCCGGTCCGTCGCCCGGATCCGGCCGACCACCAGCCATTTCGCCACCACGGCGGCACCGCCGGCCACCGCGCCCGCGCCCAGCAGCACCACCCCGCAGCCCGCCGCCGCCCAGCGGTAGCCGAATTCGGTTGCCAGCCACTGCAGCACACCCAGCACGCTGACCCCGATCGCGAAGGTCACCAGCACCGGGATCAGCCGGCACGTCTCGACCAGCGCGCGCATCAGCTTCAGCCGCAGCGGCGGGTCGAAGGTGCGGTCGGTGTCGGCGTCGCTGGCCTGCCGGCGCAGCCGCACCGGCGGGCTGCCCAGCCACGACGATCCGGTTTTGGCCTTGTGCGGCGCGGCCGAGAGCACCGCTACCAGCGCGTCGTCGGGCACCCGCCGGCCGGGCTGGGTGATCCCCGAGTTGCCCAGGAATGCCCGCTTGCCGATGCTGGCCTGGGCGACGTGGATCCAGCCGCCGCCCAGCTCGTAGGAGGCGACCATGGTGTCGTCGGCCAAAAACGCCCCGTCGGCCACCACGGTGAACTTCGGGGTTTGCAGCACCGTGGAGATCTCGGTGCCGCGGCCCACCTTGGCGCCCAGCAGCCGCAGCCACCACGGGGTGAGCAGGCTGGCGTACAGCGGGAACAGATAGTTGCGGGCCGAATCCATCAGGCGTTCGGTGGCCCACAGTTGCCAGCCGACCCGGCTGCGCACCGGGTGATACCCGGCGCGCAGCCCGATCGACAGCAGCCGCACCCCCAGCACGGTCGCCGCGGCGTAGCTGGCCAGCGCGGCCAGCGCCGCCACCGGCGTCCAGGCCGCCGCCGGGCCGATGGCCGCGGTCAGCGTGGCGGTGTCGCGCACCGCCCAGCCCAGCACCGCCAACCCGGCCCCCAGCGCCGCCAACGGCAACCCGCCCAGCAGCAGCGACGTCAACCCGTACATCGCCACCCACGCCGGTCGCCGCGGCGGCCGCTGCTGCGGCCAGGGATGGCGGGCCTTGCCCGATTTCACCGCCGGCGAGCCGCTCCAGTACTGGCCGTTTTTCACCTTGCCGATCACCCCGGAGCCCGGGGCGATGTCGGCGTCCTTGCCCACCGACGCCCCGGGCAGCAGCGTGGTGCGGGCACCGACGGTGGCGTCGTTGCCGACCGTGATCGGCCCGACGTGGAAGACGTCGCCGTCGATCCAGTGGCCGCACAGGTCGACCTCCGGTTCGATCGCGCAGCGGTGCCCCAACGTCAGCATCCCGGTCACCGGCGGGGTGGAGTGCAGGTCCACCCCCTTGCCGACCCGGTTGCCCAGCGCCCGGGCGTAGTAGACCAGCCACGGCGCGCCGGCCAGGTTCTCCGCGCCGCTGGCCGTGGCCAGCCGTTCGGCCAGCCACACCCGCAGGTGTTCGCCGCCGCCGCGCCGGTAGCTGCCCGGCTGCAGGCCGGACAGCAGCAGCCGCGCCGCCAGCACCGCGATGCCCATCCGTCCCGGCGGGGTGACGAACAGCAGGAACGCCGCGAGCACCCACCACCAGTCCAGGTGGGCCAGCCAGGCAACCGGGTGCAGCTCCGCCGCGGTGTTGTTGAGCACGGCCAGCCAGGTCACCCACTGCAGACCGGTCAGGGCGGCCAGCGGCAGCGCCGCCAGCAGCTGCGCGGCCTGGGTTCCCCGCGGGGTGGGCGACACCGCCCGCGGCGCCACCTCCAGCGGCGGGTCGAGTTCGGCGACGTCGTCGAGGAACCCGGCCAGCGAGCCCAGCCGGGGATGGTCGTAGAGCTGGGCCACGGTCAGCTGCGGGTAGCGTTGGCGCAGCGCGGCCACCAGCTGGGCGGCCTGCAACGAGCCGCCGCCGAGCGCGAAAAAGTCGGCCTGCGGTCCGTCGACCGGCGCGGCCAGCACCTCCCGCCACAGCCCGGCCAGCCAGCCCAGGGTGCCGGACAGCTCGTCGCCGGCGGCCGGTTCGTCGTCCAGCGGCCAGGGCAGCGCGTCGCGGTCCACCTTGCCCGAGGTGCGGGTGGGCAGTTCGTCGACCAGCACCAGCCGCGGCACCAGCGCCGGCGGCAGCGTGCCGGCCAGCGCGGCGCGCGCGGCGGCCAGGTCGAACCCGGGGTCGGCGCTGGCGATGTAGCCGACCAGCAGCGGGGTGCCGCGCGCGGTGCGGCGCACCGCGGTCGCGCCGCCGCTGACCCCGGGCAGCGCCATCAGCGCGGCATCCACCTCGCCGAGCTCGAT
>NZ_MLQM01000162.1:0-12216 GCF_001854525.1 Mycobacterium talmoniae | reverse complement strand
CCCCTTCCCACCCGACGTAGAGGCCCAGGTAGTTGTCGGCGACCACCAGCAGCAGCATGGCCGCGACGAACAGGTTCAGGTAGGCGAAAAACCTTCTGCGGTCGGGATCCTCGGCCATGTAGCCGATCGAGTAGATGTGGATCAGCGACCCGACACCGGTGATCAACAGCACGAAGCAGATCGATAGCTGATCGATCTGCACCCCGAAGTCGATCTGCAGCCCGGCGACGGGCACCCAGCTGAACAGGTTCGGGTGTACGCTGCGCTGGGCCTCGGACCGGTGCAGCAGGTCGACCAGCAGCGCCATACCCGCCGCGAACGACGCCAGCACCGTGGCGCAGCCCAACAGGTGCCCCCACCGGTCGGTGCGTCGGCCCCCGACCAGCAGGATCAGCGCACCCGACGCGGGTAGCGCCACCAGCAGCCAGCTCAGATGTGTCACGCGGTTAGCCTTTGAGGAGGTTGACGTCGTCGACCGAGGCCGACCGGCGGGCACGGAAGATGGTCATGATGATGGCCAGCCCGACCACCACTTCGCAGGCCGCGACCACCATGGTGAAAAACGCCACCATCTGGCCGTCGAGATGCCCATGCATGCGGGCGAAGGTGACGAACGCCAGGTTCACCGCGTTCAGCATCAGCTCGATGCACATGAACATCACAATCGCGTTGCGCCGCAACAGCACACCGGCGGCGCCGATGGTGAACAACAGCACCGACAGATATAGGTAATTCGCGGGATTCACGGCCCCTCCTTTTTCCCGGCATCACCGTTCGCGCCGACGGTGCGATGTTGCAGCACCTGTGGCACCGACAGTTTCGAGTAGGAACCGTCGGGCAGCCGCGCGGCCACATCCACCGCGTTATGCCGGGCGTAGACGCCCGGACCGGGCAGCGGGGTGGGGTAGCGGCCGTGCTGGAAGCGCTCGATGGACAGCTGGCGCTGGGTTTTGCGTGCGGCGAACCGTTCGCGGTGCGCCAGGATCATCGCCGCGACCGCCGCGGTGATCAGCAGTGCGCTGGTCAACTCGAAGGCCCATAGGTAACGGGAGAAGATCAGCGCCGCCAAACCTTCGACGTTGCCGCCGGCGTTGGCGGCCGCCAACCCGATGAAATCCATGCTGACACCGCCGATCCCGGCGATCAGCAGGACCCCGAACCCGACGCCGGCCAGCACGGCGGCGGTGCGTTGCCCGCGCAGCGTTTCGGTCAGCGACTCCGTCGAATCCACCCCGATCAGCATCATCACGAACAGGAACAGCATCATCACCGCGCCGGTGTAGACGACGACCTGCACCACGCCGAGGAACATTGCGTCCTGGACGAAATAGAACACCGCCAGGATCAGCATGGTCATCGCCAAAAACATCGCGGAATACATGGCTTTGGCGGCCATCACCACCCCCAGTGCACCGATCACCGCCACCGCGCCCAGAATCCAGAACGTCACCGCCTCACCGGTGGAGGTGTGGGTGAGGACGTCGGTGGTCGGGTTGGCGGCCAACAGCGCGGAGGAGATCATGGGGTCTCGCCGGTGGTGGTCTGCTCCGCGAGCAGGTCGCGGATATCGGTTGTGTCGCGCAGGCCGTCGGCGGTGATATTGCCGAGGTAATAGTCGAAGTGGGTGGACCCGGGTGCCATCGGGTGCGGCGGTGCGGTCATGCCCGGTTGCAGCGGCGCCAGCAGCCGCTCCCGGTCATAGATGAGGTCGCCGCGGTTGTCATCGGCCATCTCGTAGTTGTTGGTCATGGTCAACGCACGGGTGGGGCAGGCCTCGATGCAATACCCGCAGCCGATGCAGCGCAGGTAGTTGATCTGGTAGACGCGGCCGTAACGCTCCCCTGGAGAGAACCGTTCCTCGTCGGTGTTGTCGGCGCCCTCGACGTAGATCGCGTCGGCCGGGCAGGCCCAGGCGCACAATTCGCAGCCGATGCACTTTTCCAACCCGTCCGGATAGCGGTTGAGTTGGTGACGGCCGTGCCAGCGCGCCGCCACCGGACCCGGCTTTTCCGGGTACTCCTCGGTGATCGGCCGTTTGAACATCGCGGCGAACGTGACACCGAATCCAGCGACGGCGTCGAGTGACTTGCGGATGAAATTAGCCACGGCCCTCCTCCTTGCTGACGCCGACCGGGGTGCGCCCCGGCAGCGGTGGCGTCGGGAACATCCCGGCCGATTCCGCGTCCCGCGCGGTGACCTCGGCGCGCCCGACACCCAACGCGTTGAACCGGGTCCGCAGCACCAGCAGCGCGGCCACAGTGATGACCGCACCGGTGATCGCGAGCAGCAGCTGCCAGTGCGGGTAGCCCTGGTTGCCGACGCTGTGGATCACCGCCGCGACCATCACCCACACCAGCGCCACCGGGATGAGGATCTTCCAGCCCAGCGCCATGAACTGGTCGTAGCGCAGCCGCGGCAGGGTGGCGCGCAGCCACATGTACAAGAACATGAAGCCCCACACCTTGCCGACGAACCACAGCAGCGGCCACCAGCCGTGGTTGGCCGCCTCAATCATGTTGAACGGCCAGGGCGCGTGCCAACCGCCGAGGAACAGCGTCGCGGCCAACGCCGAGACGGTGGTCATGTTGATGTACTCGGCGAGGTAAAACATCGCGAACTTCAGCGACGAATACTCGGTATGGAAGCCGGCGACCAATTCACCTTCGGCCTCGGGCAGATCGAACGGCGCCCGGTTGGTTTCACCGACCATGGACACCAGGTAGACCAGAAACGACGGCAGCAGCAAAAACACGTACCAGATGCGGTCTTGGGCGGCCACGATCCCCGACGTCGACATGGTGCCGGCGTAAAGGAACACCGACGCGAACGCCAGCCCCATCGCGATCTCGTAGGAGATCACCTGGGCGGTGGACCGGATGCCACCGAGCAGCGGATAGGTGGAGCCCGACGACCAGCCGGCCAGGATGATCCCGTACACGCCGATCGACGACATCGCCAGGATGAACAGCACGGCGATCGGCAGGTCGGTCAACTGCAGCGTGGTGCGGTGCCCGAACACGCTTACCTCGGGGCCGAACGGGATCACCGCGAACGCGGTGATCGCCGGGATCACCGAGATGATTGGTGCCATCACGTAGATCGGATGGTCGACGTCGGCGGGGGTGATGCCCTCCTTGAGGGCCAGCTTGATGCCGTCGACCAGGCTCTGCAGGTAGCCGCGGGGCCCGACTCGGTTGGGGCCGGGCCGCAGCTGCATCCGGCCCAGCACTTTGCGTTCGGCGATGATGGCCACCAGCACGGTCAGCACCAGGAACGCGAACACCGCCACCGCCTTGGCGGCCATCAGCCACCAGGTGTCGTTGCCGAAGGTAGTCATTCGCCCACCCCAATCCGCACCACCGCGCCTGCCGTCACCCCGAGCTGCCGGTGCACCGCCGAACCCGGTGAGTTCATCGGCAGCCACACCACCCGGTCCGGCAGCGCGGTGATGCGCAGCGGCAGGCTGATGGCGCCGCGCGAGGTGCTGACGGTCACCGGATCGCCGTCGGCGGCACCGATTTCGGCGGCGGTGCCCGCCGACAGCCGCGCCACCGGGGTGCGTGCGGTTCCGGCCAGGTGGGGTTCGCCGTCCTGCAGCCGGCCGGCGTCCAGCAGCATCCGCCAGCTCGCCAGCACCGCCTCACCCGCACCCGGCTGCGGGGTCGGCTCCACGTCGACGGCCGGGTCGGCGGCCCTGGACCCGTCCCAGCCGCCCAACGCGATCAGTTCGTCGCGCGCGGCCGCGGCGGTGGGCACGTTCAACGCCACCCCCATCTCGTCGGCCAGCACATCGAGCACCCGCAGGTCCGGCAGCGCGCCGGTGTCGCGCAATGCGGGGTCGAAGCCGCGGGGCCGGCCCTCCCAGTCGAGGAAGGTGCCGGCCTTCTCCGCGGCCGCCGCGACCGGCAGCACCACGTCGGCGCGTTCGGTGACCGCGCTGTGGCGCAATTCCAGGCTGACCAGGAACCCCACCGCGTCCAGGGCGGCCAGCGCGGCCTCGGGATCGGGCAGGTCGTCGGGCTCGACGCCGCCGACCAGCAGCGCGCCCAACGTGCCGTCGGTGGCGGCGGCCAGCATGGCGGCGCTGTCCCGACCGGGCTCCGACGGCAGGTCGTCGACCCCCCACAGCTCGCCGACCTGCGCGCGGGCGGCGGCGTCGGTCAGCGGCCGGCCGCCGGGCAGCAGCCCGGCCAGCGCACCGGCGTCCAACGCCCCGCGTTCCCCGGCCCGACGCGGCACCCAGGCCAGCCGGGCCCCGGTGGCGTCGGCCAGCCGGGCGGCCGCCGACAGGCCCCCGGGCACCGCCGCCAGCCGCTCCCCGGCCAGGATCACCGCGCCGGGGGAGCGCAACGCGGCACCAATATCGCTGTCGGCCAGCCCGTTGAGCACCGCCGGTTCGGCGCCGGGCACCGTCGCCAGCAGCGTGCCCCCCATCTTGGCCAGGCCGCGGTCGGCGAACGGGCCGACCGCGTAGATGTGGGTCCGGTGCTTGCGGGCCGCCTTGCGCAACCGCAGGAACACGATCGGGGACTCTTCTTCCGGCTCGAACCCGACCAGCAGCACCGCCGGTGCGGTTTCGAGGTCCGCGTAGCGCACGTCGATGCGGCCGGCGACGCGGGCAGCCAGGAACGCGGCCTCCTCCGCCGAGTGTGGGCGGGCCCGGAAGTCGATGTCGTCGGTGCCCAGCGCGATCCGGGCGAATTTGGCGTAGCCGTAGGCATCTTCGGTCGTCACCCGGCCACCGACCAGCACCCCGGTGCGGGCGCCGGACAGACCGCGGGCCGCCAGCGCCAACGCGTTGGGCCACGAGGTGGGCACCAGCGCGCCGTCGGGGTTGCGGATCAGTGGGGTGCTGATCCGGTCGTCGGCGGTGGCGTAGGTGAACGCCCACCGGCCCTTATCGCAGTTCCATTCCTCGTTGACCTGCGGGTCGTCGCCGGCCATCCGGCGCAGCACCTTGCCGCGCCGGTGGTCGGTGCGCTGCGCGCATCCCGACGCGCAGTGCTCGCACGCGCTGGGGCTGGAGACCAGGTCGAACGGTCGGGCCCGAAACCGGTAGGAGGCGCCGGTCAACGCGCCCACCGGGCAGATCTGCACGGTATTGCCGGAGAAGTAGGAGTCAAACGGCTCGTCGGTGTAGATGCCGACCTGCTGCAGCGCACCCCGTTCCAGCAACTCGATGAACGGGTCGCCGGCGATCTCCTTGGAGAACCTTGTGCAGCGGGCGCACAGGATGCAGCGGTCGCGGTCCAACAGCACCTGCGCGGAGATGTTGATCGGTTTGGGGAAGCGGCGTTTGGTGTCCTGGAAGCGGGTCTCGGGCCGCCCGTTGGTCATCGCCTGGTTCTGCAACGGACATTCGCCGCCCTTGTCGCACACCGGGCAGTCCAGCGGGTGGTTGATCAGCAGCAGCTCCATCACCCCGTGCTGGGCCTTGTCGGCGGCCTCCGAGGTGCGCTGGGTGCGCACCACCATGCCGTCGGTCGCGGCCACCGTGCACGACGCCATCGGTTTGCGCTGCCCCTCGACCTCGACCATGCATTGCCGGCACGCGCCCACCGGGTCGAGCAGCGGATGGTCGCAGAACCGGGGGATTTCCACACCGATCAGTTCGGCGGCGCGAATCACCAACGTGCCCTTGGGAACGGTGACCTCGGTGTCGTCGATGGTCAGCGTCACCATTTCCGGGCGGGCGGTGTCGCCGCCGGTGTGGCCTTCGGCCGTCTGGGTCACGCCGCACCTCCATTCGGTACGAACATGGTTGCGTTGGGGTCGAAGGGGCAGCCGCCCTGTTCGACGTGCGCGACGTACTCGTCGCGGAAATACTTGATCGACGACTGCACCGGCATCGCCGCGCCGTCGCCCAACGCGCAGAACGACTTTCCGAACAGCACGTCGGCGATGTCGAGCAGGGTGTCCAGATCCTCGGCGGTGCCGCGACCGGTTTCCAGCCGCTCGTAGATCGGGGCCAGCCAGTAGGTGCCCTCGCGACACGGGGTGCACTTGCCGCAGGATTCGTGCTTGTAGAACTGCGACCACCGCCGCGCCGCGCGCACCACACAGCTGGTGTCGTCGAAGATCTGCAGCGCCTTGGTGCCCAACATCGAGCCGGCCGAGGCCATACCCTCGTAGTCCAGCGGGATGTCGAGGTGCTCCTCGGTCAGGATCGGGGTCGACGACCCGCCCGGCGTCCAGAACTTCAGCCGGTGCCCGTTGCGCACCCCGCCGGCGTAATCGAGCAGTTCGCGCAGCGTGATGCCCAGCGGCGCCTCGTACTGGCCGGGCCGGTTCACGTGCCCGGACAGCGAGTACAGCGTGAAACCCGGTGACTTCTCGCTGCCCATCGACCGGAACCAGTCGACGCCGTACAGGATGATCGGCGGCACGCTCGCGATGGATTCGACGTTGTTGACCACGGTCGGGCAGCCGTACAGGCCGGACACCGCGGGGAACGGGGGCCGCAGCCGCGGCTGGCCGCGCCGGCCCTCCAGCGAGTCGAGCAGCGCGGTCTCTTCCCCGCAGATGTAGGCGCCCGCGCCGGCGTGCACCACCACGTCCAAATCGAAACCCGACCCGGCGATGTTGCGGCCCAAAAACCCGGCCGTGTACGCCTCGGCCACCGCGGCCTGCAGGCGACGTAACACCGGCAGGACCTCGCCGCGCAGGTAGATGAAGGCGTGCCGGGCGCGGATGGCGTAGCAGCAGATGGCGATGCCTTCGATCAGGGCATGCGGTGTCGCCAGCAGCAGCGGCATGTCCTTACACGTTCCCGGTTCGGATTCGTCGGCGTTGACGACCAGGTAGTGCGGTTTGGCCCCGGCGTCGGTGTCGTCCTGCGGGATGAACGACCATTTGGTCCCGGTCGAAAAGCCGGCACCGCCGCGCCCCCGCAGCCCGGAGTCCTTGACGGTGGCGATCACCGTGTCGGGATCCTTGTTCAGTGCCTCCTGCAGGGCCCGGTAGCCGTCGTGGCGCTGATAGGTCGCCAGCGTCCACGACTCCGGGTCGTCCCAATAGCGGCTCAGCACCGGGGTCAGCGGGGTCGCGTGAATCATCGGCGCCGCTCCTCCTCATCGCTGCGCTCTGCATCGTCGTCGGCGCGGATCACCACTGGTCGGCCCCGTCCGGCGCCGTTATGCCGTTTTGTTGGGCCACCCGCAGACCAGCCAAGGTGGGCGCCCCCGGCCCGCCCTGACCGGTGTCGGGCCGCTCGTCGGGGAACCCGGCCAGCACCCGTTCGGTGTGGCGGAAGCTGCACAGCGGCGCCCCGCGGGTGGGCGCCACGGCCTCCCCGGACCGCAGCGCGTCGACGAGGGCCCGCGCCGATTCGGGTGTCTGGCGGTCGAAGAACTCCCAGTTGACCATCACGACCGGGGCGTAGTCGCAGGCCGCGTTGCATTCGACGTGCTGCAACGTGACGCTGCCGTCGGCGGTGGTTTCATCGTTGCCGATGCCCAGATGCTCGGTGAGCGCGTCGAAGATCGCGTCGCCGCCCATCATCGCGCACAGCGTGTTGGTGCACACCCCGACCAGGTACTCGCCGGTCGGGCCGCGCCGGTACATGCTGTAAAACGACGCCACCGCAGCGACTTCGGCGCCGGTCAACCCGAGTTGCTCGGCGCAGAACGCCAATCCGGCCGGGGTCAGATAGGAATCTTCGGCCTGCACCAGGTGCAGCAGCGACAGGATCGCCGACCGGGCCGCGGGGTTGTTGCCGTCCTCGTCCGCCGGGTGGGCCGCGGTGTAGCGGTCGATGATCTGTTTGGCGTCGGCCCCCAACCGGGCCCGCACCTCCGCGGGATACGACCGGGGCGCGTCGGGGCTGCTTTCGAATTGGCCCGGTTCGTCGGGCGGCCGACCGAGTTGCAGGAAGATCCGCTCGCCGCCGGTGCCGGCGCTGGGTGCCGTCACCGGTCGACCCCACCCATGACCGGATCGATGCTGGCCACCGCGGCGATGACGTCGGCGACCAGGCCGCCTTCGCACATCGCCGCCACCGCCTGCAAATTGGTGAACGACGGGTCGCGGTAGTGCACCCGGTAGGGCCGGGTCCCGCCGTCGGACACCATATGCACCCCCAACTCGCCGCGCGGTGACTCGACCGGGACGTAGACCTGCCCCGCCGGTACCCGGATGCCCTCGGTGACCAGCTTGAAGTGGTGGATCAGCCCCTCCATGGAATGGCCCATGATCTTGGCGATGTGCTCGGGCGAGTTGCCCAGCCCGTCCGGGCCCAGCTTCAGGTCGGCGGGCCAGGCGATCTTGCGGTCGGCCACCCGCGTGGGACCGGGCGTCCCGAGCCTGTCGACGCACTGCTCGATGATCTTCAACGACTCCTTCATCTCCTTGATGCGAATCATGTAGCGGCCGTACGCGTCGCAACCGTCGTCGGTGATCACATCGAATTCGTAGTCTTCGTAGCCGCAATAGGGTTCGCTGCGGCGCACGTCGTAGGGCAACCCGGTGGCGCGCAGGATCGGGCCGGTGATCCCCAGTGCCATGCAGCCGGTCAAGTCCAGATAGCCGATGCCCCGGGTCCGGGCCTTCCAGATGTCGTTCTCGTTGAGCAGGTTGTCGATGTCGCGGAGCCGCCGCGGCATCAACTTGAGGAAGTCGCGCAGCTGGGGGAGGACGTCGTCGGGCAGATCCTGCGCCGCCCCGCCGGGGCGGATGTACTGGTGGTTCATCCGCAACCCGGTGATCGTCTCGAAGATGTTGAGCACCAGTTCGCGTTCCCGGAAACCCAGAAACATCGCGGTCATCGCGCCCAGTTCCATGCCGCCGGTCGCGATCGCGACCAGATGCGACGAGATCCGATTCAGCTCCATCAGCAGCACCCGGATCACGTTGACCCGCTCCGGGATCTCCTCGGTGATGCCGAGTAACTTCTCCACACCCAGGCAATAGGCGGTTTCGTTGAAGAACGGCGACAAGTAGTCCATCCGGGTCACGAACGTCACGCCCTGCGCCCAGGTGCGGTATTCCAGGTTCTTCTCAATACCGGTGTGCAGGAAGCCGATTCCGCATCGTGCTTCGGTGACCGTTTCGCCCTCGATCTCGAGGATCAGCCGCAGTACCCCGTGGGTGGACGGGTGCTGGGGGCCCATGTTGACCACGATGCGTTCGCTCGGGTCGGCGGTACGGGCCGCTTCGACGATCTGCTCCCAGTCCTGCCCGCCGGCCAGTATGGTGGTTTCGCTCATCAGTTGTAGGCCCTCCGCTCATCCGGCGGCGGGATCTGCGCGCCCTTGTACTGGACCGGGATCCCACCGAGCGGGTAATCCTTGCGCTGCGGGTGCCCCTGCCAGTCGTCGGGCATCTCGATGCGGGTCAACGACGGGTGGCCGTCGAAGATGATCCCGAAGAAGTCGTAGGTTTCCCGTTCGTGCCAGTCGGTGGTGGGGTAGATGGAAAACAGCGACGGGATGTGCGGATCGGCGTCCGGCGCGGCGACTTCCAGCCGGATACGGCGGTTATGGGTGATCGACTTGAGCGGGTAGACCGCATGCAGTTCGCGGCCCTGGTCCTCGGGGTAGTGCACCCCGCTGACACCCAGGCACAGTTCAAAGCGCAGCTCCGGTGCGTCACGCAGCTGTTGGGCGACCTGCGGCAGCTGGTCGCGGCGCACGTGCAGGGTCAGCTCATCGCGGAACACCACGACTTTTTCGACCGCGTCACTGAATTCGACGTCGACCCCGCTCAGGGCTTCGGCCAGCTGGTCGACCACCGCGTCGAAGTACCCGCCGTACGGGCGTGGGCTCTCGCCGGGAAGCGCGACCTCACGGACCAGCCGCCCGTAGCCGGACGTGTCACCGGTACCGGACACGCCGAACATGCCACGGCGAACCTCGATCCTCTCGTCGTGATCGCCGTGTCGGGTCACCGCAGCAGGCCCGTCATCTCGATCGTGGGCCGGGCGGCCAGGGCCGCCTCTTCGGCCGCGGCGACGGCCTGTTCCCGGTTGACCCCCAGCGGCATCTGCTGAATCTTCTCGTGCAGCTTCAGGATTGCGTAGAGCAGCATCTCCGGCCGCGGCGGGCACCCGGGCAGGTAGATGTCGACCGGGACCACGTGGTCCACACCCTGCACGATCGCGTAGTTGTTGAACATGCCGCCCGAGGACGCGCACACGCCCATGGCCAGAACCCATTTCGGCTCCGCCATCTGGTCGTAGATCTGGCGCAGCACCGGCGCCATCTTCTGCGACACCCGACCGGCGACGATCATCAGATCGGCCTGCCGCGGTGTCGCCGAGAACCGCTCCATGCCGAACCGGGCGATGTCAAACCGTGGGGCGGCCGTCGACATCATCTCGATCGCGCAGCACGCCAACCCGAACGTCGCCGGCCACAACGAGCCCTTGCGGACGTAGCCGGCGACCTTCTCCAGGGTGGACAGCAGGATTCCGCCGGGCAGTTGTTCTTCCAGGCCCACGGCTTACCTCAATCCCAGCTCAGGCCGCCGCGCCGCCACACGTAGGCGTAGGCGACGAAGACGGTCAGGACGAACAAGCCCATCTCGACCAGCGCAAACAACCCCAGCGCGTCGTAGCTGACCGCCCACGGATACAAGAACACGATCTCGATGTCGAAGACGATGAACAGCATCGCGGTCAGGTAGTACTTGACCGGGAATCGCTGCCCGGGGGTGGCGTGCGGACCGCTGACCGGCTGATCGATGGGTTCGATCCCGCATTCGTAGGCCTCCAGCTTGGCCCGGTTGTACCGGGACGGGCCGACGACTGCGGCGACCGCCACCGAGAACACCGCAAACGCGGCCGCGATCCCGCCGAGGACCAGGATGGGCAGGTAGAGATTCATCTCGTGCGTCGCTCTCTCGTGGGCTATCGATGTGAGCTCCCCCACAGCCTAGCGATCATTCGGCGGGCTATGCCACGTTTTCGTTAGGATCGTGGCGACGATTAACGGCGACCGGGTCTGCCGCGAAGAACCCACGGCGACACGGCAATTCGCGCTTTCGCGCGGGTTTGGCGAGCCGGTTGGGGGAGCGCGGTCAGCGCGCCGGGGTGCGCAGCAACCCGAGCACCGCCTGGCCCAGCCGGATCGGGTCCACCGGGTGCGGCACCGCGGCATCCGCGCGCGACCAGCTGGCCAGCCAGGCGTCGTCCGCGCGGCCGGTCAGCACCAGGATCGGCGGGCAGGCCGCGACCTCGTCTTTGAGCTGCTTGGCGATGCCCAGCCCGCCGGTCGGGGTCGCCTCACCGTCCAGAATGGCCAGGTCGACGCCGCCGGCGTCCAGCTGCCGGATCACCATCGGTGCGGTGGCGACTTCGGCGTAGCTCAACGCCGGCAGATCCGGGTGCAACTGGTCGCCGAGCGCCGCGATCACCTGGCGGCGGGTGATGGCGTTGTCGCTGTAGACAAGAATTCGCAGCGAATCGGCGGCGTCGGGCATGCTGCCGATGCTAACGCGCCCGTTGTGGCCGCGAGGGGGAAGCGGGCGCGACATCCCGCGAAAAATCTCGCCGCCGATGCACACTCGACGGGTGGAGGCTGACGCGGACTTCCTGGATGCGGTCGCCGACCGGCTGGCGGCCCTGCCCGCCGTGCACGCCGTCACCCTGGGCGGGTCACGCGCCGAGGGCACCGCCGCCGAGGACAGCGACTGGGACCTGGCCGTGTACTACCGGGGCGGTTTCGACCCGGCCGGGCTGCGCGCGCTGGGCTGGCCGGGTGAGGTGTCCGACCTGGGGGCCTGGGGTGGCGGGGTGTTCAACGGCGGCGCGTGGCTGGTGATCGACGGCCGACCCGTCGACGTGCACTACCGCGACCTGGATGTGGTGGAACACGAACTGGCCGAAGCGCAGCAGGGCCGGTTTCACTGGGAGCCGCTGATGTTCCACCTGGCCGGCATCCCCAGCTACCTGGTGGTCGCCGAACTCGCCGTCAACCGGGTATTGCGGGGCCGGCTGCCGCGCCCGGACTACCCCGAGGCGCTGCGCCGCAGCGCGCCGCCGGTGTGGCGGAACCGGGCGGCGCTGACCCTGCGCTACGCCAAGGACAACTACGCCAGGCGCGGACAGGTCACCGAAGTCGCCGGCTTGCTGGCGACCGCCGCGATGGAGACCGCGCACGCGGTGCTGGCGGCGCGCGGCGAGGGGATCACCAACGAGAAGCGGGTGTTGCGGCGGGGCGGGGCGCGCGGGGGCTGCCCCCCCCCCGCCGGGGGTGGTGGTGGCCCGGATGACCGGCATGC
>NZ_MLQM01000161.1:0-12327 GCF_001854525.1 Mycobacterium talmoniae | reverse complement strand
GGCCGGGTGGTGGGCCCTGCCAGCGCTGCACCCGGGGACCGGCGGACGGCACCGCACCCCGATGCGGGGTCGCCACCGTCGCCAGCGTGTAGGCGGCCGGGCCGGCCAGCGACACCAGCACCGCGGCCGCGGCCAACACCCGCGTCGCAGCAACCGGGAGCCGACCGGCGGCAAGCATCAGCGGCCCGACGGTTACGCCGACCACCACGACGGCGACCCGCAGCCACGGCAGCCACGACGCGGTCCGGTCCAGCAGCACATACGCCCAGCCCGCGGTGACCATCACCACGACCGCCAGCGTGGCCGCGGCCCAGGCGTCGCGCCGGTGTTGCCACAGCAGCTCGGCGCCGAGGGCGACACCGGCCGCGATCGCCGGCGCCAACGCCACCGTGTAATAGGAGTGCACGATCCCGTTGGCGTAGCTGAACACCGCACCGGTGACCAGCAGCCAGCCGCCCCACAGCAGCAGCGCGGCCCGCACCGGGTCGGTGCGGGGCGCGCGGCGGGTGAGCCACAGCCCGGCGGCGATCGCGATCACCGCGGCCGGCAACAGCCACCCGATCTGGCCGCCCATGGCCGGTCCGAACAGCCGCCCGGCGCCCACATCGAAGTTGGTGTTGCCCAGCCCCCCGGTCTCATCGCCGGTCAACCGACCCAACCCGTTGTAGCCGAGGGTGAGTTCCAGGATCGAATTGTGTTGCGATCCACCGATATAGGGCCGCGACGACGTCGGCCACAGCTCGACCAGCAGCAGGTACCAGCCCGCGCAGGCCAGCAGGGTCAGCGTCGCGCCCGCCAGCCGGCGCAGCCGGGTCCGCAGCGGCGGGTGCGCGGCGACCAGATACACCAGCGCGAACACCGGCAGCACCAGGAGGGCCTGCAGCATCTTGGCCAAGAACCCGAATCCGACCGCCGCGCCCGCCGCCGAAAGCCACCAGGCGCTGGCGCCGTCGTCCAGGGAGCGCAGCACACAGTAGGCCGCCACCACCAATAGCAACACGAGCAGCGCGTCGGGATTGTTGTAGCGGAACATCAACGCGGCCACCGGGGTCAGCGCCAGCACCGCCCCGGCCAACAGCCCCGCCGGCGCGCCGGCGACCCGGCGCACCGCGGCGTACAGCACGCCGACCGCCGCGACCCCCGCCAGCGCCTGCGGCACCAGCAGGCTCCACGAGTTGAGCCCGAACAGCCGCACCGAGGTGGCCATCACCCACAGCGCGGCCGGGGTCTTGTCCACCGTGATCGCGTTGGCGGCGTCGCTGGACCCGAACAGGAACGCGATCGGGTTTTGGGCGCCGGCCTGGGCGGCGGCCGCGTAGAAACTGTTGGCCCAGCCGCTGGCCGACAGCTGCCACAGGTACAGCAGCGCGGTGCCGGCCAGCAGGACGATCACCGCGCCGCGGGGGCACCGCGATTCCGCCGCGCGCGCCGCCAGCTGCTCGGGCGCGGTGATCGTCACCCCTCGATCCTCACCGACCGGCGTGGGTGCCCGATGGGCCGCTGCTATGCGCCGGCTGTGAGCGGCAGCCGCACGGTGAATGCGGTGTGGCCCGGTGCGCTGTGCACCTCAATGCTGCCGTGGTGCGCCTTGATCACCGCCGACACGATCGCCAAGCCCAGCCCGGTGCTGCCGCCCTTGCGGGATCGGGAGGTGTCGCCGCGCGCGAACCGCTCGAACACTTCCGGTTGCAGCTGCTCGGGGATGCCCGGCCCGTTGTCGATCACCTGCAGCACGGCGTGGGTGGCTGCGGTGGCCAGTTGGGTGGTCACCACGGTGCCCGGACCGGTGTGGACGCGGGCGTTGGCGAGCAGGTTGGTCAGCACCTGATGCAGCCGGGCTTCGTCACCGGCGACGATCACCGGCTCGGCGGGCAGGTCCAACTTCCACTCGTGGTCCGGGCCGGCGACGTGTGCGTCGGAGACCGCGTCGACCGCCAGCCGGGACAGATCGACCGGTTCGCGTTGCAGCGGCCGACCCGAGTCCAGCCGGGCCAGCAGCAGCAGATCCTCCACCAGATGGGTCATCCGCTCGGTCTCCGACGCCACCCGGCTCATCGCGTGCGTCACCGCGTCGGAGTCGTCCCGCATGCGTTGGGCCAGTTCGGTGTAGCCGCGGATCGCGGCCAGCGGGGTGCGCAGTTCGTGGCTGGCGTCGGCGACGAACTGACGCACCCGGGTTTCGCTGGCCTGCCGCGTGGACAGTGCCGTCGCGATGTGGTCGAGCATCCGGTTCACCGCCGACCCGAGCCGGCCCACCTCGGTGTAGGGGTTGGCGTCCGGTTCGGGTACCCGCACCGGCAGCGTCACCTCCCCGCGGTCCAGCGACAGGTTCACCACCTCACCGGCGGTTTGGGCCACCCGGGTCAGCGGCGCCAGCGCGCGCCGGATGATCAGCATGCCAACGGTGATCGCGGCGGCCACCGCGACGGCGGTGACGACCGCGAAGATCAGCAGCACCCGGATCATGGTGTCGTCGACGTTGGCCATCGGCAGCCCGGTGACGATGACGGCGCCGCCGTGGCGGGCATGCGCGGCGACCACCCGGTAGCGGCCCAGCCCGTCCACGTCCAGCGTCACCGGCCGGCGGGCGCCGGCCAGCGCGCTCAGCTGCGCCTGGGCGGTGTCGGTCAACGCGCCGCGGTCCCCCTGACCGGTCAGATAGCCGGCGTCGACGGTGGCGCCGTCGTCGACGACGGCCGCGACGATGCCGAGCGGCTGACCCGGCGCATCCAGGAACATCGGCCCCGGCCCGGGCCGGTGCACGGGGCGGTGGTGATGGCGCCACGGCAGCGGTGGCGGCGGGGGCGGCGGCATGCCGTAGAGGTCCGCCGAGCGGTGCGCGGCCTTGTGCAACTCATGGTCGAGTTGGCCCACCAGGTATTGGTGCAGCGCCAGTTCGGTCACCGCGCCGATCCCGACGCAGACGGCGACGAGCAGCACGATCTGGCCGACCAGCAGCCGGGCCCGCAGCGACCAGACCCGCCGCCCGCTACCGGGCGGGTTTGAGGACATAGCCGGCGCCGCGCAGGGTATGGATCATCGGTTCGCGACCGTTGTCGATCTTTTTGCGCAGGTAGGAGATGTACAGCTCGACGATGTTGGACCGGCCGCCGAAGTCGTAGCTCCACACCCGGTCCAGGATCTGCGCCTTGGACAGCACCCGCTTGGCGTTGTGCATCAAGAACCGCAGCAACTCGAACTCGGTGGAGGTCAACGAGATCGGCTCCCCGGCCCGGGTCACCTCGTGGCTGTCCTCGTCGAGGACCAGGTCCCCGACGACGATCTGGGCGCCGGCCTCGGCGGTCGTCACCCCGGTGCGGCGCAGCAGCGCCCGCAGCCGCAGCACCACTTCTTCGAGGCTGAACGGTTTGGTGACGTAGTCGTCGCCGCCGGCGGTCAGCCCGGCGATCCGGTCTTCCACCGAGTCCTTGGCGGTGAGGAACAGCACCGGCAACTGCGGGTTTTGGGTGCGCAGTTTGCGCAGCACGTCGAGCCCGCTCATATCCGGCAGCATCACGTCCAACACGACGACGTCGGGGCGGGCGGCGCCGGCGGCGGCGATCGCCGCGGCGCCGTCCCCGGCGGCGGTGACGTTCCAGCCCTCGTACCGCAACGCCATCGACACCATCTCGGCCAGCACGTTCTCGTCGTCGACCACCAGCACGTTGATCGGGTTGCCGTCGGCGCGACGCATCACCACACGTTCCGCCGGTGTGTGGGGTTCAGCCATGAC
Source organism: Mycobacterium talmoniae (assembly GCF_001854525.1). Lineage (NCBI taxonomy): Bacteria > Bacillati > Actinomycetota > Actinomycetes > Mycobacteriales > Mycobacteriaceae > Mycobacterium > Mycobacterium talmoniae. The sequence goes on along the minus strand of NZ_MLQM01000161.1, from coordinate 8,594 downwards.
TTTCAGTATGGGCACGGGCATGGGCCGATACTGTGTCGACCCTATGCGCCGGCTGTGAACCGCGGCTGCCTACCGGCCACGCCAAAACGTCAGCGACCGCCACAGCTTGTGCCACCACGACGGCTCCGGCGCGACGGTGTCCTTGGCTTGTTCTGCTTCGTCGGCGTAATCGTTGATCGATTCATCGCCTTCTTCGGCACGCATAGCCGCTCTCCGTTCGAATCGTCTGCGCTGGCCCTACTCCGGTTCGGCCGGGGTGAGCCGTTCGGGGGTTTCCTCGGGCGCCAGCCGTTCCGGCGGCTCGGCCGGCCTGGCGGGCTCCGGTGGCTCGGCGGGCACCGCGGGGGTCGGTTGCGACGGCTTAGGCTCGGGCATCGGTCACCTCCCAGCTTCAGTCGATGGCCTACCCACCCCGCCACACGACGAAACCCCAGGTCAACCCAGCCGGCGCAGGACGACATCGACCAACACGCCGTCGCGCACCGCCGCCGTCATAAAGGTGCAGTGCGGCTGGCGCCGACGGTCGGTCGGCGAGCCGGGATTGAGCAACCGCAGACCGGTCGCCGCCGTGGTGTCCCAGGGAATGTGGCTATGACCAAACACCAGCACGTCGGTGTCCGGGTAGCGCCGCGACATCCGCGCTTCGCGGCCGGCCGCCGCCCCGGTCTCGTGCACGACGGTGAAGCGCAGCCCGCCCAGCGTCGCGTCGGCCCGTTCGGGCAGCCGGGCCCGGATCTGCGCGCCGTCGTTGTTGCCCCAGCAGGCGATCAGCCGCGCCGCCCTGGCCTGCAGCGCGTCGAGCAGACCGACGTCGACCCAGTCCCCGGCATGCAGGACGACATCGGCCCGCGCCACCGCGTCCCACAGCGGCGCCGGCAGGTCGCGGGCGCGCCGCGGCACGTGGGTGTCCGCGGTCAACAGCAGCCGCACCGCGGTCACGGCTTTGGCAGCAGGGCGGCCATCTTCGGCATGATCGCCTGCAATGCCTTGAAGGGTCGCAGCATCACCTTGACCGCGACGATTTTGCCGTCGTCATCCCAATGCACCATGTCGATCCCGTTGACGTAGATGCCGTCGACGGTCGCGGTGAACTCCAGCACCGCCGACCGGTCGGTGTACCACTGCCCGACATAACGGAAATCGGTGTCCGCAAAGACCTTTCCGGCCGCCGCCAGATAGGCGAGCACGGTCTCCCGGCCCCGTTGCGGGGTGAACACCGCCGGCGAGTAGAACACCGGGTCCTCGGCCAACAACTCGGCCACGTGGTCCATCCGGCCGGATTCGACGAGCTCGATCCAGCGCTGCATCACCGGTGGGGTCATCGCTTCACGGTAGGTTCTCAGGGGTGGACCCGGAAGCTATCGCAGCATGGATGTCGACGCAGGGGCTGGGCGAAGGCCCGCTGGACGACGTCACCGAACTGTCCGGCGGCACCCAGAACATCATGCTGCGCTTCACCCGATCGGGCCGGTCCTATGTGCTGCGGCGCGGGCCGCGGCACCTGCGGCCCCGCTCCAACACGGTGATCCTGCGGGAGACGCAGGTGTTGGCCGCCCTCGCCGGCACCGAGGTGCCGCATCCGCGGCTCATCGCCCGCTGCGAGGACCCGACGGTGCTCGGCGACGCGGTGTTCTACCTGATGGAGCCGGTCGACGGGTTCAACGCCGGCCAGGGGCTGCCGCCGCTGCACGCCGGCGATCCGACCGTGCGCTATCAGATGGGGCTGTCGATGGCCGACGCGCTGGCCAAACTCGGCGCCGTCGACCACGTCGCGGTCGGGCTCGGTGATTTCGGAAAACCGGACGGCTTCCTGGAACGCCAAGTGCCGCGCTGGCTTTCGGAGCTGGAATCCTATTCCGAGCTCGACAACTATCCCGGCCCCGACATCCCGGGCGTGGCGGAGGTCGCCGCCTGGCTGCAGCGCGGCCAACCGGCGTCGTGGACGCCGGGCATCATGCACGGCGACTACCACGCCGCCAACGTGATGTTCTCCCGGACCGGGCCCGAGGTGGTGGCCATCGTCGATTGGGAGATGTGCACGATCGGCGACCCGCTGCTGGATCTGGGTTGGTTGCTGGCCACCTGGCGCGGGCGGGACGGGTCCAGCGTGCTCGAGCACCCCTTCCTGGAAAGCGACGGGGTGGCCGGCCCGGACGACCTGATCGAGCGTTACGCCGCCAACACCCGCCGCGACCTCAGCCACATCACCTGGTACACGGTGTTGGCCTGCTTCAAGCTCGGCATCGTGTTGGAGGGCACCTGGGCGCGCGCCTGCGCGGGCAAAGCCCCCAAGGAGGTCGGTGAGCACCTGCACCGGGCCACCCTGCGGCTGTTCGAGCGGGCGCACCTCCTGATGGAGGGCCGGCAATGACCCCGTCGGGTTCGCCGAGATCGACGTTTCCGGGATGCGTTCTCGAACTTTGGCCCGCAAACGTCGATCTCGGCGAGAACAGCAGGAGGTCTGCCCATGACTGACCGCGTTGACTCACTCGTCGACGCCGACACTCCGCGTCTGACCGAGGTGTTCAAGGACATTCACCGCAACCCCGAATTGGGGTTCACCGAGGTCCGCACCGCCCGCATCGCCGCGCAGGCGTTGACCGACCTGGGGTTCACCGTGACCACCGGCATCGGCGGCACCGGTGTGGCCGCGATCCTGGAGAACGGTCCCGGCGCCACCGTGATGTACCGCGCGGACATGGACGCGCTGGCGGTGGCGGAGGCCACCGGCCTGGACTACGCCAGCACCAAGCGCGTCACCCGCGATGACGGCACCGAAACGCCGACCGCGCACGTGTGCGGCCACGACGCCCACACCACCTGGATGCTGGGGATGGCCAAGGTGCTGGCGCAGACGACCGACGCCTGGTCGGGCACCGCGGTGCTGATCGGCCAGCCCGCCGAGGAGCTGATCGCCGGCGCGCGGGCCATGGTCGACGACGGGCTCTATGACTTCATCCCCAAACCCGACCACTTCCTGGCCATGCACACCGCCCCGGTGCCGGTGGGCATGCTGGCCGCCGTCGGCGGGGAACGGATGGCCGGCACCGATCAGCTCGACATCGTGTTCCGCGGGGTCGGCGGCCACGGGTCGATGCCGCACCTGGCCAAGGACCCGGTGCTGATGGCCGCGCTGGCCGTCGTCGAGTTCCAAAGCATCGTCAGCCGCACCATCGCCCCGAACGACACCGCGGTGCTCACCGTCGGAGCGATCCAGGCCGGTGCCAGCTACAACGTCATCCCCGATCGGGCGCTGCTGAAGGTCAACCTGCGCTGGTTCCAGCCGCATGTCCGCGAGCAGTTGCTGACCGGGATCAAGACCATCAGCGAGGGCATCGCCCGCAGCTACGGCATGCCCGAGGACCGGTTGCCGGTGATCACCATGCGCGGCGGGTCCACTCCCCTGGTCAACGACGCGGGGCTCACCGATCGGGTGGCGGCGGCGCTGGGTGGGGTGCTCGGCACGGACAACGTCGTGACCCAGCTGCCGCCGCTGGGCGGCAGCGAGGACTGCCACCTGCTCAAGGGCCCGCACACCGATGTGCCGTTGGCGTACTTGTTTGTCGGGGTCGCCGACCCGGAGGTCTACGCCCAGGCCGCCGCGGCCGGGAAACTGTTTCCGTATGCGCCGCACAGCCCGGACTACGTGGTGGATCTCGCGGCGATTCCGTTCGGGACGAAGGTCGCCAGCCACGCCATGCTGGAGTTGCTCGGCGCCGCGGGCTGACCCCCCGCTGAGGCCCCGGCACTGCCCCGCCGGCGCCGCGGGCTGACCCCGCCGAGCAGACGCAGATTCGCACAAATCTCGGCCGGATCGTGCGAATCTGCGTCTGCTCGCGGCCCAGAAGCGACCGCGCGACGGGCAGGAGTTAACGCCGTGACGGCTGGGGTAACTGTCAAACGATTGCCTGTGCAAAGGTGAAGTGACAGCGGCAGATACGCGTCTACACTCAAGCCCAACCCGATTCGGGTATTGCAAAAATCAAAGGAGAATGCTATGCCGCCACGGGTACCCCCGGAGCTGCTGGCGGAGGCGCAGCAGACGCTAACCAACATCATGACCGAGGCGCAGGCCGTTGCCATGAACACGCTCAACAGCCACGAGGATGTCGTTGCCGCCGGATCCTTTTCCGGTGACGCCGCCGTTAAATCGCAGCTGACGGCGGAACGGATCAACCAGGGTCTTCGGGACGTGATCAACGGCGGTCAACAGATGGCCCACGCGATGGGCGTGACGTTGAGTTTCTGGGACCAGCAAGTGATCGATGCGGGGCACTCGTTCGAGAACGTGCTCGGCAGCATCGCGACTTAACCACCGCGACAATTCTTTTGTGAGGAGCGACGACCATGGGTGCTGCGGACATCACCTACAACTATGGTCATATCGGTGCTGTGTCCGTCGGTTTCGCCGGGAACTCAGCGCAGCTGCTCGACCACCACGACCAGATCGTGAGCCTGATCAACCGGCTGGAGCCGTTCACCGGCGAAGGCGCTAACGCGTTGCGCGACGGCGCCACGCTGATGCTGAAGGGATTGGCGGAGCTCGGCGACGCCGTCGGCTTACACAGCAAGGCCCTGGATTACGCCGTCGACTCGGCGCAAGCCACCGACCTGATGAGCGCCCACAGCTTCAACGGCATCTTCGGCTAGCAACGCCGCCCGCGCCGACCTGAGGCGCACCCCTACCCCCCGCGGGGGCATTGCGGGACAACGTGCTGACGACCGCCGTCGACGGCCTGTGGGCACTGCAGGTGCTCTCCGGCATTGAGGCGCTGGCCCCCGAGCTGGCGCTGCGTCCCATCCTGCCCAGCGTGGAAACCAAACCGCTCGCGCTGGCGCATCCGGTCTGCGCCGCGTTGCGCAGCGCCGGCGTGATCGACGATGCCGGCGTGGTGGATCCCACCGTGGTGGAGTGGCTGACCGTGGTCGCCCGCCGCGATATCGCCCTGCTCATCCAGCTGCGCCTGCCGGGCGACGATCCACCGGCGCGGGTGTTGCTGGCCCGGTTCGCCCGCTGGTGGGTGGTGATGGAACGGTCCGAGGACCTGGTCCGCATCGGCGGGGCGGGCACCGCCGGCGCCGAAGACGCCGCCGACACCGTGGTCGCCACCCAGCTCCAGCGGTTGTGCGGCAGGCTGGCGCCGGCGCCGCTGCGGCCGGTCACCGTCGACGCGGATGCGTTGGCGGCCAACGTGACTAGCCGCGACACCCTGCGGGCGTTCCTGACCGCCCAGCGCCTCGACGGCGACCAGTTGCAGCTGCTGATGCTGGCCACCGACCCGCAGCGGTCCGCGCAGGCCGCGATCGTGGCGATTCAATCCGGGCTGGAAACCGGCCGGCCCACCCGCGCCCAGGTGGAACCCAGCGTGGTCACCATCATGGACACCCCGGCCGGGCGGGTGGTCGCCGAACATGTCCGGTCGGCCGGCAAGAACTGGATGATCTTCGCACCGGGCACGTCGCGTCACATCGGGGGCGCGGTCAACCAGCTGCTGCGCCGGCTGCCCGCGAACGACAAATGGTTTTCCTACCGAAAAGTTGTGTAAGCAAAGGGCTTGGTCCACATGAGTTTGAAGGTGAGTAACCCCATGGTGGCAGATCTACACAAGAAAGCGACGGACCGATCCCGGCCGGCTCCGCGGGTGGGCCACGACTCGGTGTCCGACACGCTACGCATCTCGGATTTGGTGGCGCCCCGCAAAATTCCGCCCGGTTCGGGGTGGCGGCGATTCGCGTATCTCACCACGTTTCACGGCGTGAATTTCGGGGAGTCACCCGCCGAACGGCATTACCGCGAATTGCAGGAGCGCATCCGCCGCCACATCCGCAAGCAGTTCGTCATCGCGGTGATCTCCGGTAAGGGCGGCGTCGGCAAGACGACGTTGACGGCGTGTATCGGCGCGGTGTTTCGGGAATGCCGCCCGGAGAACGTGGTGGCCGTCGACGCCGCGCCGGGCTTCGGCACACTGGCCGGCCGCATCGACGAGACCCCGCCCGGCGACTATGCGGCGGTGCTCAACGACACCGACGTCCAGGGCTACGCCGACATCCGAGAACACCTGGGGCAGAACGGTATCGGACTTGATGTGTTGGCCGGCAACCGGGCCTCGGATCAACCCCGCCCGCTGGTGCCGTCGATGTTCAGCGGGGTGCTGTCCCGGCTGCGCCGCACCCACACCATCATCGTCGTCGATACCTCCGACGATCTGGAGCACCCGGTGATGAAGGCGGTGTTCGATGCGTGCGACACCCTGGTGTTCGTGTCCGGGCTGACCGCCGACACCTCGCTGCCGGTGACCCGCTCGATCGATTTGCTGCGGTCGATGGGGCATCACGAATTGGTGTCCCGCAGCATGGTGATCCTGAACGACAGCCGCAACAAATACGATCCCGACGCGCGGGATTACCTGACCGAACGCTTCGCCCAATCCGGCGCCACCGTGGAATTCATGCCCTACGATCCGCATCTGGCCAAGGGCGGGATCATCGACACCCAGCATGAACTACGGCGGAAAAGCCGGCTGCGGCTATTCGAAATCACCGCCGCCGTCGCGGACAAGTACATCCCGGATGCCGAACGGCCGAGATGACGAAAGTCGCGTTTCCGGCGCGCTGCGCGGTCGCGGTGGTGTGCGGGCCGCACCTGGTCTCGCAGGTGTACCCGGCGTCGGTGCCGGTCGAGACGTTCATCGACAACATCGTCGAGTTGCTCAACGACGAGCTGACCCGGCGCGGGTTGGGTGGGCTGGATTCCGATATCGGCTACGAACTGCACAAGGCCAACGGGGTCCGACTCGACGTCACCAAGACCCTCGACGATCTGGGCGTCGAAGACGGCGACACCCTGGTGCTGGCGCCCGCCGTCGACGGGGAATCGTTCGAACCCCAATACGAGTCGCTGTCCACCGGGCTGGCCCGGATCGGCAAGCGGCTGAGTGAACCCGTCACCGCCGAGACCGCCGCCCACACCGCGGTGGCGATCCTCGCGATGGCCGCCGCGGCGCTGCTGGGATTGGCGCTGCGCCACCGCGCCGCCGCCGACACCCCGCTGGCCAGCATCGTCACCGGCGCGGTCGGCCTGGCGACGCTCGGGGCGGCCGCCGCGGTGTGGCGCTGGTGGCCGCACCGCACCGACATGCTGTGCGGATTCGGCTGGCTGGCAATACCGTTGCTGGCGGTGAGCCTGAGCGCCGCCGCGCCGGGCGCGTTGGGGTCACCGCACGTGTTCATCGCGGCGCTGACGGTCGCGGTGCTGGCCTGCGGGATCGCAGCGCTGACCGGGCGGCTGGTCCACGTCGCCGCCGCGGTGGTCACGCTGTGCGCCCTGGGCGGCGGCCTCGCCGCGGCCCGGATGTGGCGACCGGTCCCGGCCCAGTGGTTGGGCATGGGCACGCTGACCGCGCTGCTGGTGTTGCTGACCCTGGCGCCGAACATCGCGTTGTGGTGCGCCCGGATTCGACCGCCGCACTTCGGGTCGGTCACCGGGCGGGATCTGTTTCGGCGCAGCGACGGTCTGCCCGCGGACACGGTGGAGCCGGTGTCGGTCGACGACACCACCGCCGACCCGGACACCACGCCGCGCGGGCGCCGCATCGCCGCCGCGGCGCTGCGCGCCAACCACGTCCTGACCGGCATCTGCGTGGGCGCCGCGGTCGCGCTGCCCGCCGCGGTGTGGGCGACCCTGATGCCGGGCCGACGGCACAGCGTGGCGGCCGCGGTGCTGGTCGCGCTGTTCGTGGTCATCTTCATCAGCCGCGGACGCGCCCACGCCGACAAGCGCCAGGCCGTGGCCCTGGTGGGCGGGGCCGCGGCGGCGGTGTGCGTCGCGGCGGTCAAGTTCGTCGTGCACCAGCCGCCCGGGTCCGCGCCGCCGCTGGTGTGGGCGGCGGTGGTGCTGGCCGGATTCGCCGGCGCGGGGCTGGCCGCGGGGCTGCTGGTGCCGATCACCAAGTTCACCCCGCTGGTGCGGATGGCCGCCGAATGGATCGAGCTGGCGGCCATCATCGCCGCGCTGCCGCTGGCCGCCTGGATCGGCGGGCTGTTCGCCTGGGTGCGGATGCGATGACCGGCCGGGCGCGCCGGACCTCGGCACTGGCGGCGACGATGCTGGCGGTCGCCGCGTTGACCAACCTTCCGGTGGCCCAGTCCATCCCGCCACCCGGGGTGGATCCAAGCCGGGTGCCCGGCGACGGCACACCCGGCCCGGAGCAGCCGATGCGGCAAAGCAACATCTGCGCCCAGACCATCACCGTGGCCGATCCGAATGTGGCGATCACCGCCCCGGGTTTCACCATGCTCAACGTTCGGCACGCCTGGCGGTACTCGACCGGCAACGGGGTGCCGGTCGCGGTGATCGACACCGGTGTCCAACCGAGCCCGCGGCTGCCGGTGGTGCCCGGCGGCGACTACATCATGGGCGGCGACGGGCTGACCGACTGCGACGCCCACGGCACCGTGGTGGCCTCGGTGATCGGCGCCGCACCGCAGGGTGCCGCGATGCCGGCGCCGATGCCGCCCGGCCCGGCCTTTCCGCCACCGCCGGGCGCACGCACCGAATCGGGGCCGCCACCCCCGGCCGGGCCGCCGCCACCGCC
>NZ_MLQM01000160.1:0-12386 GCF_001854525.1 Mycobacterium talmoniae | reverse complement strand
CCCCCTACCCCCCCGCACCCGACACCACACCCCCCCCCACCGCCCCAACCACCCAACAACCCGACGCCAGCGCCAGCGGAGCATAAGAGACCGGCCGCACCCCGGCCAGCAGGGTCACCTGGTCGCGCTCGAACTTCATCCGGGCGCCGCGGCCGTAGCCGAGCCGGCGGCGGGCCAGCTGGTCGGCGATGTCCTCGGACGTGATCGTCACCCCGGCGACCATGCCTTCGACGACGGCCACTAACGCGCGGCCGTGGGATTCACCGGCGGTCGTCCAACGCAACACGTGTCCCATCTTCCCATGTCGGGTGCTACCGGCCCAAAAAGCGGGGGCTCACCGATGCGAGCCGCGCCGGGGACTGCGGTGGCGCCGCGGATTGCGCGCCGACGGTATCGAGCCTGCACGGGTTGAGCCGAGGCTGAAGCTACGACGCCGAGACTGAAGTGGTGGCCGCCAGCCTGTGGCTACGGCACCGAGCCTGAAGCTACGGCGCCCAGACTGAACTCAGGACGGGTTCACGGCGAAAATCACGCCCTGGCTACAGGCTCGGCGCCGTAGCTTCAGGCTCGAGGCCGTACCCGCAGGCTCGGCGCCGTGAACGCAGCGTCGACGTCGCCCGGCGAAAACCTCACCACAGCACCAGCCCCACCGCGACGGCGCTGGCCACACACATCCCCACTCCGTGCGCCACCACCCGCGCCCCGCGCAGCAGCGCCCACACCGCGGTCAGCAGCGGCGCGCCCAACGCCGCCAGCACCCACACGTCGAGGCCGAAACACCCGGTCAAAGCGCCGAGGCCGAGCGCCAGCTTGACGTCGCCGGCGCCCAACGCCGTCGGCGCGACCAGGTGCACCAGCAGATACACCCCGGCCAGCGCCACAGCCCCCGCCGCCGCCGGCCCGCCGCGGCCGACCAGCGCGGCACCGGCCAGGATCGCGACCGCGCCGGGCAGGGTGAGCCAGTTGGGCAGCCGACGGCAGCCAATGTCGTAGCCGCACAGCACGGCCAGCCACAGCGCCACCGCCCCCGCCACCCGGGCAGGCTAACCCAGCGCGGCCTCCATCGCCGCTCGCGGCGCCGACCGCCCTGTGAACAACTCCACCTGCGTGAACGCCTGATGCAGCAGCATCTGCAGGCCGCTGATCACCCGGCCACCGGCCGCCGCAACCGCCGCCGCCAGCGGCGTCGGCCACGGGTCGTAGATCGCGTCCAGCAGCACCGGCACCGGCGCCAGCACCGGCGCACACCGCGCGGCCACCTCGGCGGGCACGGTGGACACCAGCGCCGCCGCGTCCGCGACGGCCGAGGCCACGTCGTCGAGGCCGCAGAACTCGGTCGGCACCCCCAGCCGGGTGCCCAGGTCCACCAACCGGGCCGCCTTGTCCGGGTTGCGGGCCACGACGGTGATGCGAGAGACGCCGAGGTCGGCCAGCGCCGCCACCGCCGCCGGGGCGGTCCCACCCGAGCCGACCACGACGGCATGCCCGGACACCGCGCCCAGTGCGCCGCGCACCCCGTCGATGTCGGTGTTGTCGGCGTGCCACCCGTCCGCGCCGCGCACCAAGGTATTGGCCGAGCCGACCAATTCCGCGCGCGCCGTCGCCGAGTCGGCGCACGCCAACGCGGCGAACTTGCCGGGCATGGTCACCGAGACCCCGACCCACTCCGGCCCGAAACCGCGGACCAGCGTCGGCAACTCCTCGGCGCCGCAGTCGATGCGGTCATAGCTCCAGTCGTGCAGGCCCAACGCGCGGTAGGCCGCCAGATGCAGTTGCGGGGAGCGGGAATGCGCGACCGGCGATCCCAGCACGGCGGCCTTGCGGGGACTCATCGGGTGCTGTCGAGGACCCCGTTGTGCCTGGCCAACTCGATGTTGGCCAGGTGCTGCTGGTAGTCCCGGGTGAACAGCGTGGTGCCGGCGTCGTCGATGGTCACGAAGTACAGCCAGTCCCCCTCGGCCGGGCGCTCGGCGGCACCGAGCGCCTCCACCCCGGGCGAGCAGATCGGGGTGGCCGGAAGCCCGTGCAGCAGATAGGTGTTCCACGGCGTGTGCTGGGCGCGGTCGGCGTCGGTGGTGGCCACCTCCCGGCGGTCCAACGGGTAGTTCACCGTCGAGTCGAACTCCAGGCTGCGGTGCTCGTTGAGCCGGTTGTAGATGACCCGGGCCACCTTGGGGAAGTCCTGGGGCTTGGCTTCGCGCTGCACCAGCGCGGCCACCACCAACACGTCGTAGGGCGTCATGTTCAACGCGGTGGCGGTGTCCTGCAGGCCGGACTGCGCGTAGCTGGCGGCGCTGTCGGCGATCAGGGTGCCCAAGATTTTCTGCGCCGAGGCCGACGGGTTGACGTTCCAGGTGCCCGGCGCGATCAGGCCCTCGACCCGGCGATGGTCGTCGCCCATCGCCGTCACCTGCTGGGTGGCCCAGGGCGGCACCGACAGCGCGGCCAGCGGTCCGGTGCCGGCCGCGGTGCGCAGGTCGTCCACGTTGACGCAGCGCTGGTCCCCGTCCAGGTCCACACAGCTGGCCTTGGAGATCAGGCTGAAGATGCCGTCGGTGACCGCGTTGGATTTCATGTCGGTGGTGTCGTCGAGCTGGCGGCCCTCCGGGATCACCAGCCGGCCCACCCGGTTGTTGGGGTCGACCAGCCGCGCCACCGCCGACGATGCCGGGATCTCGGTGCGGCTCTTATAGAAACCGGGCTGGATCGCCGAAATCTTGGCGTTGCCGTGCGCGGCGTCGACGAACGCCTTGACGGTTTTCACCACGCCGTGGGTGTGCAGCGTCTCGGCGATCGCGGTGGTCGAATCGCCGGAGTGGACCTCGATCACCAGATCCCGTTTGCCGTCGCCGCGGTAGTCGTTCGACGGGCCGGAAAAGCTGTGCCACAGCTTGGAGCCGAGGAACACCGCGGCCACGATGACCACGATCAGCGCGGCGATGGCGAACCCGCTGGCCAGGCGATGCCGGCGGTGACCGCGCTGGGCCCGGTTTCGTTCGGCGCGGCTCAGCGTGCGCCGCGGCGGTCCGACGGCTTCGGGCCGGGCTCGGCGGGACTCAGACACCGTTGACACCCCCGGGCGGCGCCAGCGCGGCGCGCTGCTGATCCAGCCAGCTCTGCAGGATCGCCACCGCCGCCGCCTGGTCGATGATGCCGCGCTGACCCTTGGCGCGCACCCCGGCGGCGCGCAGCGACCGCTGCGCGCTGACCGTGGTCAGCCGCTCGTCGGCCAGCCGCACCGGGACCGGGTCGATGCGCCGCGCCAGCGCGTCGGCCACGTGGATCGCGTCGCGGGCCGCCGGCCCGGTCCGGTCGGCCAGGGTGCGCGGGAAGCCGACCACCACCTCGACGGCCTCGTACTCGGCCACCAGTTCGGCGATCCGGGCCAGGTGGGTGTTGGACTTCTCGCGGCGCACGGTCTCCACCGGGGTGGCCAGGATGCCGTCGGGGTCGCTGCAGGCCACCCCGATCCGCACACTGCCCACGTCGATGCCCAGCCGTCGCCCCCGGACCGGCCCGGCGGGCCGGTCGGGCAGACGATGTGTGTCGGTCACCGGCTAACTCCGCGCGATCTCAGCCCGGACCGCGTCGAGAGCAGCCTCGATGCCGGACGGATTCTTGCCCGACCCCTGCGCCAGGTCGGCCTTGCCGCCGCCGCGACCGTCCACCTGGGCCGCCAACGCTTTGACCAGGTCGTTGGCGCGCAACCCGGCGTCCTGGGCGGCGGCGTTGACGGCCACCGCGTAGGGCACCGAGTCGTCGCCCTCGGCGATCAACGCCACCACGGCGGGATCGCTGCCGAGCTTGCCGCGGATGTCGCCGACCAGCGACCGCAGGTCCCCCGCCGTCATCCCGCCGGCCATCCGCTGCGCCACCAGTCGGACATTACCGATGCGCTCGGCACCGGCGGCGGCATTTGCGGCGGCGGCCCGCGCCGAGGCCAGCCGGGCGCGTTCGAGTTCCTTCTCGGCGGCCTTGAGCCGGTCCACCAGGGTGGCCACCCGGGCCGGCACCTCCTCGGAGGGCACCTTGAGCGACGACGCCAACCCCGCCATCAGGGCGCGTTCCTTGGCCAGGTGCCGGAATGACTCCAGCCCGACGTAGGCCTCCACCCGGCGCACCCCGGAGCCCACCGAGGATTCCCCCAGGATGGTGACCGGGCCGATCTGCGCCGAGTTGTGCACGTGGGTGCCGCCGCACAACTCCAGCGAGAACGGGCCGCCGATCTCGACCACCCGGACCTGGTCGGGGTAGCGCTCCCCGAACATCGCCATGGCGCCCATCGCCTTGGCTTTCTCCAGCTCCTCGGTGAAGGTGTGCACCGCGAAGTCGGCCTGCACCGCCTCGTTGGTGACCTCCTCGACCTGGCGGCGCTGCTCGTCGGTCAACGGGCCCTGCCAGTTGAAGTCGAACCGCAGATACCCCGGCCGGTTCAGCGACCCGGCCTGAACGGCGTTGGGCCCCAAGACTTGCCGCAGCGCGGCGTGCACCATGTGGGTGCCCGAGTGGCCCTGGGTGGCGCCTTTGCGCCAGGCCGGGTCCACCGCCGCGATGACGGTGTCGCCCTCGACGAATTCGCCGGACTCCACGTTGACCCGGTGCACCCACAGCGTTTGGGCGATCTTTTGCACATCGGTGACCGCCGCCTGGGCCGCCCCGGCGCTGATGGTGCCGGCGTCGGCGATCTGCCCGCCGGCTTCGGCGTACAGCGGGGTGCGGTCCAGCACCAGCTCCACCCGGTCGGCGGTCACCGCGTCACCGTGGGACACCACCGGCACCCGTTTGCCGTCGACGAACACACCCAGGATCCGCGCCTCGCTGGTCAGCTCGTCGAACCCGGTGAACTCGGTGGGCCCGGCGTCGATCAGCTCCCGGTAGGCGCTCAGGTCGGCGTGGGCGTGTTTGCGGGCGGCGGCGTCGGCCTTGGCGCGTTGCCGCTGCTCGGCCATCAGGGTGCGGAACCCGGCTTCGTCGACGGCCAGGCCGGCCTCGGCGGCCATCTCCAGGGTGAGCTCGATCGGGAAGCCGTAGGTGTCGTGCAGGGTGAACGCATCGGTGCCGGACAGCACGGTGGCGCCGGCGGCCTTGGTGGCCTGTGCCGCTTCGTCGAACAGCTTGGACCCGGACGCCAGGGTGCGGTTGAACGCGGTCTCCTCGGCCACCGCGATGCGGTGGATGCGGTCGAAGTCGCTGACCAACTCCGGATACGACGGGCCCATCGCGTCGCGGACGGTGACCATCAGCTCGCCGACGATGGGGCCGTCGATGCCCAGCAGTTTGGCCGAGCGGATCACCCGGCGCAGCAGCCGGCGCAGCACGTAGCCGCGGCCGTCGTTGCCGGGGCTGACCCCGTCGCCGATCAGGATCGCCGCGGTGCGGGAGTGGTCGGCGATGATCCGGTAGCGAATGTCGTCATCGTGGTTGCCGATGTCGTAGCCGCGGGGCGCCCGGGCGGCGACGGTATCGATCACCGGCCGCAGCAGGTCGGTTTCGTAGACGTTGTGCACGCCCTGCAGCAAAAACGCGACCCGCTCGACACCCATCCCGGTGTCGATGTTCTTGCGCGGCAACGGCCCCAGGACCTCGAAGTCCTCCTTGGAGGTGCCCTCGCCGCGCTCGTTTTCCATGAACACGAGGTTCCAGATCTCGAGGTAGCGGTCCTCGTTGGCGATCGGGCCGCCGTCGACGCCGAATTCCGGGCCGCGGTCGTAGTAGATCTCCGAGGACGGGCCGCACGGGCCGGGGATGCCCATCGACCAGTAGTTGTCGGCCATGCCGCGGCGCTGGATCCGGTCGGCCGGCAGCCCGGCGATCTGCTGCCACAACTGCACGGCCTCGTCGTCGTCCAAATAGACGGTGACCCACAGCTTCTCCGGGTCGAACCCGTAGCCGCCGTCGTCGACACTGGCGGTCAGCAGCGACCACGCCAGCTCGATCGCCCGCTTCTTGAAGTAGTCGCCGAACGAGAAGTTGCCGGCCATCTGGAAGAAGGTGTTGTGCCGGGTGGTGACGCCGACCTCGTCGATGTCGGGGGTGCGGATGCACTTTTGGATGCTGGTGGCCGTCGGGTACGGCGGGGTGCGTTGGCCGAGGAAGTACGGCACGAACTGCACCATGCCGGCGTTGACGAACAGCAGGTTAGGGTCGTCGAGGATCACCGAGGCGCTGGGCACCTCGGTGTGGCCCGCCTTCACGAAATGATCGAGGAACCGTTTCCTGATCTCGTGTGTCTGCACTTGAAGTCGCTTTCCTGCCGCATCGCACCTGTTGACGGCACTACAGTACCGGTCTTCTCATTCCCTCTTTTACGCCAACGAAGCGGCGGCTGTGGCCGCGGTCACCGGCGCTACCGCGCCGTGGCGGCCCCAACAAAACTCAGCCGCACCGATCGCCGCGGGTTGTCCCGGTTGAGGTCGACCAGCACCACGGACTGCCAGGTGCCCAGCAGCGGCGCACCGTCGGCGACCGGCACCGTGACCGACGGTGCCACCAGGGCCGGCATCACGTGGTCGGCGCCGTGACCGGGTGACCCGTGGGCGTGGCGGTAGCGGTCGTCGCGGGGCAGCAGCCGCTCCAGCGTGTCGACCAGGTCGGCGTCGCTGCCGGCGCCGGTCTCGATGATGGCCACCCCGGCCGTCGCGTGCGGCACGAACACGTTGCACAGCCCGTCGCCGTGCCCGGCGCAAAACGACCGCACCTGGTCGGTGAGGTCGACGGTGCGACGCCGGGCGGTGTCGATGTCGAGCACTTCGGTGTCCATATGTCTCCACCTTACGTGGAGACTCTGGCGCGAGTGGGCCATGCCATGCGCGGCTGGCCGCTGAAATCGACGCCGAAATTGACCCACAGCCCCGCAGATCGGCGGTTTGCGAAATTAAGACGTCGATCTCAGCGGCCACTGCCCCCGAACAGGCGAATTGCCCCAAATCGCCTATTGCCACCGCCAATTCAGCGGAGGAAGGTGGTACCTGGACCGGTGGCGCCACCGGGGCGCTGCCCTGAATGAGGGAGCGAAATCGTGTACGCACGCTCTACCACCATTACGGCGCAACCCTCATCGATCGACGCGGGAATTGCGCATCTTCGCGACGAGGTCATGCCCGCCCTGGGGGGTATCGACGGGTGTGTCGGTGTGTCGCTGTTGGTCGACCGGCAGTCCGGCCGATGCATCGCCACCAGTGCGTGGGAGAACGAGGAGGCCATGCGCGCCAGCGCCGAGCGGGTCCGGCCGATCCGGGACCGGGCCGCGGCGGTGTTCGGCGGCACCCCCACCGTCGAAGAGTGGGACATCGCGGCGCTGCACCGCGAACACCGCACCCACGAGGGTTCGTGCGTGCGGGCGGTGTGGGTCCAGGGCGATCCCGCCCAGGCCGACCAGCACATCGAGTACTACAAGACGGCCATCCTGCCCCAACTCGAGGGCCTCGAGGGGTTCTGCAGCGCCAGCCTGATGGTCGACCGCGCATCCGGGCGGCTGGTGTCCTGTGCGACCTATGACAGCGTGGACGCCATGCAGCGCAACCGGGAACAGGCCGCAGCCCTGCGGCAGTCCCGCCTGCAAGAAGCGGGCGCCCAGCAGCTCAAGGAACTCGACACGGGCGAGTTCGAGCTGGCCCTCGCTCACCTGCGGGTCCCCGAGCTGGTCTAGCCCGGTCTAGCCCGGCCCCGGCGCGCGCTACCGCAGCCCGTCACCCGGAAGTCCCCGGCACGGGTGCACCTCGAAGGTGAACACACCCGCGGTCACACCGGGATCGTCGTTCATGACGGCGACGGTCTCCTCGACGGTCCCGGTGAACACCCCGATGCCGCACACCTCGGAGTCGTCGGTGACCGGCAGCACCACCGCCAGCACACCGTCGTCGCGCAGCCCGAAGTTGCGGCGACCGTGCTCCCAGATGAGTCCGGGTGCCGCGTCGCTGCCGTAGTTCGGGCCCGTTCTGAGGATGACGACGCTGTAGGGCTTGGCGGTGGCCAGCAGCTGGCCCATCTGGTCGTCGGTGAAAACCTTCATCGGCCGTCCTTTCGTCGCCACCCCGCGAGCAGACGCAGAATCGCACGATTCGCGCCGTGGGCGTGCGATTCTGCGTCTGCTCGCGCCGGAAACTAAGCCCCGTTGATCAGCGCGGCCCGCGCCAACGTGGCCTGCGCCATTTTGACGTGCGCGGCGTCGACGAGCACCCCGTTGACCCCGACCGCGCCCAGGCCCTTGGCCTCGCCGTCGCGGTAGGCGGCCATATTGCGTTCGGCCAGCGCGATCTCCTCCGCGGTCGGCGAGTACACCTGGTTGGCGACCGGGATCTGGCTGGGGTGGATCGCCCATTTGCCGGTGTAGCCCAGCAGCGACGCGCGCCGGGCCTCCTTCTCGTAGCCGTCGAGGTCGGCGTAGTCGGGATAGGGCGAGTCGATCGCGTCGATCCCGGCGATCCGCGCGGCAACCAGCACCTTGGCGCGGGCGTAGTGCCAAAAGTCGCCGGGGTACTCGCCCAGCGGGACGAAGTTGGTGTCCACCCGGGCGCCCTGGGACAGCGAGAAGTCGCCGACCCCGAAGATCAGCGCGTCGACGCGGTCGCTGGCCTTCGCGATCTCCTCGGCGTTGGCCAGCCCCTCGACCTCCTCGATCAGCACCTCCAGCCGGATGCGGCGATCCAGCCCCAGCTTGTCCTCCAGCTGGGTCAACAGCACGTCGACCCACCACACGTCGCGGGCGGTGCACGCCTTGGGCACCACGATGGTGTCCAGATTGTGGCCGGCCGCGGTGACGACCTCGATGATGTCGTCGTGACACCACTGGGTGTCCAGCCCGTTGATCCGGATCGCGCGCGCGGTGCGCCCCCAGTCCAGGTCGTTGAGCGCGGCGATCACCTTGGCCCGGGCGGCCTCCTTATAGGCGGGCGCGGTGGCGTCCTCCAGATCCAAAAACACCAGGTCGGCCTGCGAGGCGGCCGCCTTGGCGAACATGTTGTCGTTGCTGGCGGGCACGGCGAGCTCCGAGCGGCGCAACAGCGAGGTCATTTCGGTGGTCTCCTTAGCTCACAGCACGCCGCGGGCGCGCAGATCGTCGAGGTCGGATGCGGTCAGGTGAAGCAACTCGCCGTACACCTCGGTGTTGTGTTCACCCAGGCGCGGGCCCAGGTGCGCGACGCGGCCGGCGGTGTCGGAAAACCGCGGCACCGGGGCCTGCACGGTCATCGCGCCGAGTTCGGAATCGCCGACCTTGACGAACACCTCGCGGTGCGCGAGCTGCTCGTCGGCGACCAGGTCGGTGATGTCATACACCGGCGCGGCGGCCACCTGTTCGGCGTCGAAGACGGCCATCGCCTGCTCCAGCGTCTTGGTGGCCACCCAGTCGGCGACCACCTGGTCGACCTCGCGGGCCCGGGCCAGCCGCCGCTGCGGGTCGGCGAAGTCGGCGTCGTCGACCAGGTCGGCGCGCCCGATCGCGCGAAACACCCGCAGCGCCAACGCCGGTGAGCTGCCCGACATCGCCAGCCAGCGGCCATCGGCGGTGCGGTAGGTGTTGCGCGGCGCCGAGATGTCCCAGCGGTTGCCGGCCCGGGTGGGCACCAACCCGAGCTGGTCGTAACCCAGCAGGGTCTGCTCGAGCAGCCGCGCCAGCGGGTCGATCAGGTTGATGTCGATCAGCTGGCCGGGCGCACCGTGCACGTCGCGGTGATACAGCGCCATCATCACCGCGTAGGCCCCGTTGAGCGACGCGACCCCGTCGGCCAGCATGAACGGCGGCAACGTCGGGGGCCCGTCGGCCTCGCCGGTGATGTTGGCGAACCCGCTCATCGCCTCCCCGAGGGTGCCGAACCCGGGTCGCTCACTTTTCGGGCCGGTCAGCCCGAAACCGGTGATGTGCAACATGACGATGCGGTCGTTGACCGCGCGCAGCGCCGGGTAGTCCAGGCCCCATTTGCGCAGCGTCTGCGGTCGGGTGTTGGCGATCACCACGTCGGCGTGTTCCACCAGCTTGCGCACCAGCTGCTGGCCTTCGGGCACCCGCAGGTTGCAGGTGATCGAGCGCTTGTTGCGCGACACCGACTTCCACATCAACCCGACGTCGTCGCGCTGGTTGCCCCAGGACCGGATCGGGTCCCCGCCGCCGGGCTGCTCGATTTTGATCACGTCGGCACCGAACTCGCCGAGGTAGGTGGCCGCCAGCGGCGCGGCCGCCAACGTGGCCAAATCCAGCACCCGGATGCCGTCCAACATCATGGGCGTCATGCGAACGCGCGGGCCGGGCGGGCCAGACCCAGGTGCTCGCGCAGCGTGCTGCCCTCGTACTGGCTGCGGAACAGCCCGCGCCGCTGCAACTCCGGGACCACCATCCGCACCACATCTTCGAACGCACCGGGCAGATGTGTTGCGGCCAAAACGAATCCGTCGCAGGCGCCGCCGTGGAACCACTCCTCCATCTGGTCGGCGACCTGCGGTCCGGTGCCCACGAACCGCGGCCCCTGCAGCAGGGTGGCCCGGTGCCCGGCCAAATCCCGCAGCGTGAGGTTGTCGCCGATGTGGGCGCGCAGGTTTTGCACCAGGCCGCGGATCCCGGACACCGAGGCGATCAGTTCGTCGGTGATCGGGTCGTCCAGGTTGTGCTGGGCGAAGTCGTAGTTCATCAGCTCGGACAGCAGGGTGAGGCTGGCCATCGGGTCCACCAGCTCGTTGAGGAACACCTGCTCCCGCTGTTTGGCGTGGTCCTCGGACTCGCCGACCACCGCGTAGGCCATCGGGCACAGTTTCACCGACGACGGGTCCCGGCCGGCGGCGTCGATGCGCTCCTTCTGGTCGGCGTAGTGGCTGCGGGCCACCTCGATGCCCGGGTCCCCGGTGAAGATCAAATCCGCCCAGCGGGACGCGAATTCGCGGCCCCGCCCGGACGAGCCGGCCTGGATGAGGACCGGCCGGCCCTGCGGGGTGCGCGGCACCGTCAGCGGCCCGCGCACCGAGAAGTACTGGCCCTCGTGCCCCAACTCGTGCACCTTGTCCGGGTCGGCGTAGATGCCGGCTTCGCGGTCGTGCAGGATCGCGTCGTCCTCCCAGGTGTCCCACAACCCGGCGACCGCATCGAGGAATTCGTCGGCGCGGTCGTAGCGTTCGTCGTGGCTGAGATGGCTTTTCAGGCCAAAGTTTTGGGCCTCGCCGTCGTTGACCGAGGTGACCACGTTCCAGGCGGCGCGACCCCGGGACAGGTGATCCAGGGTGGCGAAGGTGCGCGCCACGTGGAACGGCGCGTAGTAGGTGGTCGAGTAGGTCGCGCCCAGCCCGATCCGCGAGGTGGCCTGGGCCAGTACCCCGAGCACGACGGATAGGTCCAGCTTCACCGGTCGCGCGCCGAAGCGCACCGCGTCGGCGACCGAGCCGCCGTAGATGCCCGGCATCGCCAGCCGGTCATCGAAGAACATCAGGTCAAAACAGCCCTCTTCGAGTTGCCGCCCGATCTTGGCGTAGTAGGAGGCGTCGAGGTAGCCGTGCTCGGTGGCGGGGTGCCGCCACGAGCCCGCATACACCGAGGTGCTGCCTGCTTGCATGAAGGCGACGAGCGCCATCTGGTCGCTGCGTGTGGTCATGAGTTGTGTCTAGCATCTGATATTTCAGATATCAAGTGCTAGATGTTTGGTGTGCCCTATGATCGGGGTCATGGCGGCCAACAACGTCGATATCGCCGGCACGGTGCGCGAGCGCGCGGCCCGCGAGCTGCGCAACCGCATCCTCACCGGCGCGCTGGCGCCCGGGGTCCGGCTGGATCTGGACGCCATCACCGAGGAGTTCGCGACCAGCCGCACCCCGGTCCGCGAGGCGCTGCTGGAGCTGTCCTACGAGGGCCTGGTGCGGGTGGCGCCGCGCAGCGGGGTCACCGTGATCGGAATCAGCCCCGACGACGTGCTGGACAGTTTCACCATCCTGGGGGTGTTGACCGGCCAAGCCGCGGCGTGGGCCGCCGAACGGCTGGGCGCCGAGGAGGTGGCCCGGCTGCGGGAGCTGGCCGCCGAGGTGGAGGCGCAGGCCGGCGCCGACAGCATCGGCGACGCGAACTGGCGGTTCCACCAGGAGATTCACCGGGCCGCCCACTCGCCACGGCTGTCGGCGCAGATCCGCTATGCGGTGCGGGTGGTGCCGACGAACTTTTTGACGGTGTTTCCCGAGCACGAACACCATTCGCTGGAGGACCACCAGAAGCTGGTGGCCGCGCTGGCCTCCGGTGACGCCGACGGGGCCCGTGCCATCGCCGAGCGGCACGTGCTGGATGCCGGTCGCTCGCTGGCCGACTGGCTGGCGCGGGCGGGCGGCGCTGCCCCCCGCCGAGGGTGCAGTCCACGGCGCGCCGCCGGGGTGTCGCGGCGGGGTGTTGCCCCGGGGCGGGGGGGGGGGGGGGGCGGGGG
>NZ_MLQM01000159.1:0-12411 GCF_001854525.1 Mycobacterium talmoniae | reverse complement strand
GCTCCGGGCGCACCGTCCGCTGGGCGGGGGCGACGCATTCGTCGCGGCCGCTGGCATTGGGGGCACTCGCGCCGCTGGTGGGCGAGGTCGGCACCAACCAGGCCCGGACCATCCCGCAGGCCGCTGCCGCCGTCGCCGCCGCCCCAGCCGGTGGGGTGGCCCTGATCGGGATCGACGACGCCCACCTGCTCGACGACGTCTCCGCGGCGGTGCTGCACCACCTGGTGCTCTCCCACGCGGCGCCGGTGGTGCTCACCCTGCGCAGCGGCGCGGCGGCGCCCGACGCCGTGACCGCGCTGTGGAAGGACAGCTACCTGCCGCGAATCGACCTGCAACCGCTGTCGGAGGCCGAGACCACCGACTTACTCGAGGCGGTGCTCGGCGGGCCGGTGGAAGGCCTGAGCGCACACCGGCTGTGGGAGCTGAGCCGCGGGGTGGTGCTGTTTTTGCGGCATCTGGTCGACCAGGAGCGCGCCGCGGACCGGCTGCACGCCGAGCACGGAGTGTGGCGCTGGTCGGGGTCCGGACCTGACCTGTCCTCGCCGCTGGCCAGCCTCATCGAGACACAGATGGGGGCGCTGCCCGGCCCGGTCGGCCGGGTGGTGGACCTGCTGGCGATCGCCGAGCCGCTGGCCGTTGACGAACTGATGTCGCTGGTCAGCAGGCGGGCCGTCGAACAAGCTGAAACCCGCCGGCTGATCACCGTCGAGACCGGGGGCCGCGATGACCTGACCGCGCGGCTGGCGCATCCGCTCTACGGCGAGCTGCGCATGGCCCGCACCGGGCAGCTGCAGCGGCGGCGGCTGCGCGGCCAGGTGGCGGCCACGCTGGCCAAAACCCCGGATACCGGCGCTGAACGCACACTGCGCCGCGCGATGCTCACGATCGACTCCGACCTGCCGCCGGAACCGGCGCTGTTCACCGCCGCCGCCCAGATCGCGTTTCTGCTCTCCGACATGGCGTCGTGTGAGCGGCTCGCCGGGGCCGCCCTCGACGCGGGCGGCGGCGGCTTCCCCGCCCGGCTGGCCCGAAGCTATGCACACGTCTGCCTCGGGCGCGTCGACGACGCCGAGGTCGAGTTGGAGCGGCTGGAGGCCGAGGCCGCCGACGATGCCCAGCGCGCGGCCGCGACAAGTGTGCGCGCGGCCAACCTGTTTTGGGGGCTGGGTCGCCTGGCGCAGGCCGAAGCGGTCCTGGATCGGGCCGAAGCCGCCATCGGCGACGACAGCCGGCGGGTCCCGGTGACGGCGATGCGGGCGGCGTTCTGCGCCGGTCTGGGCCGACCCGAACAGGCGCTGTCCCACGCCCAAAGCGCCTTGGCCCACGCCGCGCTGCCCGGCCCGATGATCGCCGTCGCCACCTACGGGCTGGTCGGCGCCCTCGGCAGCCTCGGCCAGGCCGATCAGATCGCGGATGCGGCCCACCGCGGCTATCGCGGCGCCGCCGCCGCGGTCGACGCGGTGTCGCTGCAGCAGGGGCTGTGCAGTTTTCAGCTCACCGGGCTTGCCGCCGCCGGGTATTTGGACGAGGTCGAGCGGATCGTGGCCGAGCAGCACGCGCGCACCCGCTGGGAGCTGGGGCCCGTGCATCTGTTCGGGCTCACCCTGCTCGGCTGCGGCGCGGTGGCCCGCGGACGGTTGCCGATCGCGATCCGCATGCTCAACGAGGCCCGCGCCGGGCTCCGGGGTGTCAGCGCCCTGGGCTACGACTACTTGGGTTTGCTGGCGCTGGTCCGGGCGCACGCCATGGCCGGCCACAGCGACCTGGCCCGCCAGCGGTTGGCGGAGCTGGATGCGGCCGCCCACCCCGCCTACGGGTATCTCGACGTCGAAGCGATCCTGGACCGCGCGTGGGTGGAGGCCGCCGAGGGCGCCACCTCGACGGCGATTGCCCGCGCCCGCGAGGGGGCCGCGCTGGCGGCGGCGCGCCACCAGTGGGCGTATGAAGTTGTGGCGTTGCAGACCGCGACGCGCTTCGGGGACCCGGGTGGCGCCGCCCGGCTGCGCGAGTTGGCGACGTTCGTCGACGGGCCCCGTGCACCCGCGGCCGACGCCCATGCCGCCGCGCTTGCCGCCGGCGACGGGCCCGGTCTCGACGCGGCGTCGGCCGCCTGTGAGGCGATGGGAGATCTGGTCGCGGCCGGTGACGCCGCCGCGCAGGCGGCTGTCGCCTATCAGCGCCGCGGACAGCGCGGCTCCTCGTTGGCCGCCGCCGCACACGCCCGCCGGCTCGCTGACCAAACCGGCGCCCACACCCCCGCCCTTGTCGCGATCAGCAACCTCGACTCCCCGCTGACCGCCCGCCAACGGGAGATCGCCCAGCTCATCGGGCAAGGGCTGAGCAATCAGCAGATCGCCGACCGGCTGGTGACGTCGGTCCGCACCGTCGAGGGCCACATCTACCGGGCCTGCGGCGTGCTCGGGATCTCCAGTCGCGACGAACTCGCCGCCACCGTGCGCGGCAGCTGACTACGGGGCCACCGGCCGGGCTGCGCCTCACGTCGCCCACCGCACCGCGGCGGTCGACCGGCGGGGTGGCGAGGCAGCCAACCCGGTGCGCAGCAACTGGCGCAGCAGGTCCAGGTCGTAGGCGGCGGCCTTGGTGGTGTCGATGAAGCGCTCCACCACGTCGATAAACCGGTCCGGGTCATCGTGGAAGGGGAAATGCCCGCAGCGGTCGAAGATTGCCAGCCGCGAACCCGGCATGGCGGCGTGGGCCAGCCGAGCGTGCCGCACCGGGATCACCGAATCTCGTTCACCCCAAATGAGCTGTATTGGAATGGGTTCGGTCAGATAGCAGCGATCCAGCATGGTGATCATTTGGCCGTGCCAGTCGACGACGGCCCGGAGCCGGCGGGCGAACGACGCGGACGCCGCCGGTTCGCTGAGCTCACCCAGCGCCCGCAGCACATGGGGCAGGTCCAGGCCGAATCCGGTGGACCCGGCCGCCAGCCGGACTACCCGGCCGACCAGCCGCAACGTCAGCAGCGCACCCGGCAGCCGCAACGCCGCCAGCGCTTCGCCGACCATCGGCAGCGACGCCACTCGCAAGGCGATGCTGACGTCCCGGGACACTCCCCCGGTGGCGACAAGTACCAGGCGCTGGACCAATTCCGGGAACTGGTAAGCGAATTGAATGGCGACACCACCACCGAGCGAATGCCCCACCACGGTGACTCGGTCGATACCCAGCACCAGCAGCAAATCCCGCAGCGCGTTGGCGTACGCCGATGCCGAGGAGTCGGTCCCGGTGCTGACCGATTTGCCGTGCCCCAGCAAGTCGGGGGCGATCACGGTGAATCGACGAGCCAGCCTGGCCTGCACCGTGTTCCATGTCGATGAGCTGCCCCCGAGGCCATGGATGAGCACAATGGCCGGACCGGACCCCGCGATTCGGAAGGCGTACTGGTGGCCATGGATGGTGCGGAACTCCAGCGCCGGACCGCTGCAGCGTCCACGAGGAACCTGTGCGTCCGCGTGCCGCTGCGACACGGTGGCCACCCGGCCCCAGGCCGTCATCGAACCCAACTTTTCGCAGTCGCCGACGTCGCCGCTGGTGGCGATTTCCCCCCTGGGCCGAACGGTAGGTGTGGCTGCTCGGAAAGCACCATGCACCCCCTCTCGGCCAGCTCCGCGCTGTCCATCCAGTGTCGCCGAGCACCGCGCGCGGAACGCGCGTAGTGCACTACCCAATTTGGGGAGGCCGTCTACTCGCTGGCACACCGGGCAGCACACCACGCTGAGTAAGGTCGGAGCCATGACCGACGTGATGGACTGGGACGGCGCGTACCGGGAGCAAGGCGTCTTCGAGGGGCCGCCGCCGTGGAATATCGGTGAACCGCAGCCCGAGCTGGCCGCGCTGATCGCCGCGGGCAAGGTCCGCAGCGACGTACTCGACGCCGGCTGCGGCTACGCCGAGTTGTCGCTGGCGCTGGCCGCGCAGGGCTACACCGTGGTCGGCATCGACCTGACCCCCACCGCGGTGGCCGCCGCCACCCAGGCCGCCCAGGACCGCGGGTTGGGCACCGCGACGTTCGTGCAGGCCGACATCACCTCCTTCACCGGCTTTGACGGCCGGTTCAACACGATCATCGACAGCACCCTGTTTCACTCGCTGCCGGTCGAGGGCCGCGACGGCTACCTGCGCTCGGTGCACCGCGCGGCCGCCCCCGGCGCCCACTACTACGTGCTGGTGTTCGCCAAGGGCGCCTTCCCCGCCGACTGGGAGACCAAACCCAACGAGGTCGACGAGGACGAACTGCGGGCCGCGGTCGGCAGGTACTTCGAGATCGACGAGATCCGCCCGGCCTGCATCCACTCCAACGTGCCGCAGGTGCCCGGCGCCGCGGCCGCACCGCCGCCGCATCCGCTCGACGCCAAGGGGCGGATGAAGATGCCGGCGTACCTGCTAAGCGCGCACAAGGCGTAGACCCCGTGCGTTGATACTGCGCTCACGGCGTGGTCTTCTCGCACTTCTGCGCCATGGCCGCAGGGTCAACCACCCGTGACCTCGGTCAACGCCGCGGCGAACACCGCCAGATCCGCGGCCGTGGTGTCGACGTGCGGCGACACCCGCAGCACCGCTTCCCGCATTTCCAGCGGCGCGCGCTGCGGTCCGGCCGCGGTGGTCACGATGCGGTGCCGGGCGATCAACGCGGCGCGGACCCGCCCGACGTCCACGCCGGGCGGCGCCGCCAACGTGGTGATGGCGCTGGGCTCCTCGACCGCTTCGATCACCCGCCACCCGGCCACCTCGGCCAGCACGGTGCGGGTCAGCGCGCCCACCTCGGCCAGGCGGGCCCGCACCGCGGCGGCACCGCAGGCCAGGTGCTCGCCCAGCGCCACCGAAAACCCCACCCGGGCCGCCACATTGGCCTCGCCGAACTCGAGCCGCTGCGCGGCGGTCAGCCCCGGCACTGACACCGCCAGCAGCAGCCGCGGCCGCAGCCGGGCCAGCAACCCCGGCCGCAGCGCCAGCACGCCCACCCCGCGCGGGCCGGCGATCCATTTGCGCGACGACGAATAGGCCGCGTCGGCGCCCACCGCGCAGTCGATCTGACCCAGCGCCTGAGCGGCGTCGACGATCAGCGGCACCCCCAGCTCGGTGCATAGCTGCGCCAGTTCGGCCAGCGGCTGCACCACACCGCGGTGGCTGGCCAGCGCGGTCAGGTGCACCAGGTCGGGCGGGTGGGCGGCCAACTCGGCGCCCGCCTCCTCGACCCGCAGCCGGCCGTCGTCGTCGACCGGCAACAGCCGGCGGGTGAAGCCGTGCGCCTCCATCACCGCCAGGTTGGGGCCGTATTCACCGGGCAGACA
Source organism: Mycobacterium talmoniae (assembly GCF_001854525.1). NCBI lineage: Bacteria > Bacillati > Actinomycetota > Actinomycetes > Mycobacteriales > Mycobacteriaceae > Mycobacterium > Mycobacterium talmoniae. The sequence goes on along the minus strand of NZ_MLQM01000159.1, from coordinate 7,096 downwards.
GGCCAGCGTGCGACCGCCCGGCCAGCTGTCCAACAGCAGGTTCAGCGCCTGCAACGACCCGGTGGTGAACACCACCTCGGCGTCGGGCATGCCGAACAGTGCCGCCACCGCCGCGCGGCCCGCGTCCAGCACCGGCTCGGCCGCCTCGGCGGCGACGTAGCCGCCGAGTTCGGCTTCGTGGCGGGCGTGCCGGGCGGCGGCGTCCAGCGCGGCCAAGCTCTGCCGCGAGCAGGCCGCGCTGTCGAGGTGCAGGCCGGCCACGGCGGGCCGGGCCGCGCGCCACCGGTCGGCCAGCGGCTGGCTCACTTGACGGCCAGCGACAGCCCGAAGTCGCCGGCGGGGTCGGTCCACCACCGGGTGCGCCGCAACCCGGCCGCGGCCAATTCGGCGGCCACCGCATCGGGACGGAACTTGCAGGACACCTCGGTGAGCATCTCCTCACCGGCACCGAAGTCGACGGTCAACCCCAGCGCGCCGATGCGGACCCGTTGTGGCCCAACGGCCCGCAACCACATCTCGATCCGTTCCGCGTCGGCGTTCCAGCGGGCCACGTGCGTGTAGGCGTCGACGTCGAAGTCGGCGTCGAGTTCCCGGTTGATCACCGCCAACACGTTGCGGTTGAACGCCGCCGTCACCCCGGCGGCGTCGTCGTAGGCGGCGACCAGCCGGGCGGTGTCCTTGACCAGGTCGGTGCCCAACAGCAGGCTGTCGCCGGGGGCCAGCACCCCGGCCAGCGACGCCAAGAACTCGGCGCGGGGCTGCGGGGTCAGGTTGCCGATCGTCGAGCCTAAAAAGACGAACAGCCGTCGGCCCCCACCCGGGATCTCGGCCAGGTGTTCCTCGAAATCCCCGCAGACGGCCGCGGTTTCGATCGTGGGGTACTCGCGCTGGATCGCGGCCCCGGCGGCCTCCAGGATGCCGGCATCGACATCGAACGGCACGAAGCGGCGCAGCGTGCCGGCCGCGCGCAGGGCGTCCAGCAGCATCCGGGTTTTCTCCGAGGTGCCGCTGCCCAGCTCGACCAGGGTGTCCGCGCCGGTGATCGCGGCGATCTCCGACGATCGGTCCCGCAGGATCTGGGCCTCGGTGCGGGTCGGGTAGTACTCCGGCAGCCGGGTGATCTGATCGAACAGATCGCTGCCCACCGAATCGTAAAACCATTTGGGCGGCAGCGACTTCGGTGAGCGCTGCAGCCCGTGCCGCACGTCGTGGCGCAGCGCCCGGTGGGCGGCGTCGGCGGCGAGGTGGTTCGACAACGACAGGGTCATCACGATCCTTCCAGCGGCGTCAGGGTGACCCGGTCCTCGGTGACCGTGACCAGGTGCCGGTCCGGCACGTCTTGCCAGCCGGGGTCATCGTCGTAGGGTTCACTGGCCACCACCACGCCGTCGGGGCGGCGCAACAGCGACAAGGTGTCTCCCCAGGTGGTGGCCAGCAGCCGGGAACCGTTGGCGGCCAGGATGTTGAGCCGGCCACCCGGGTCGCCCGCCCCGATCGCGGCGACGGCCTCGCCGAGCGCGTCGACGCCGCGGGCGAACAGCGCCGCGGCCAGCACCGCACTGTCGCAGGCCGATTCGGCCGAGCCCGAGGCCGGCAGCGTCGCGCGGTCGACGACGCCGTTGTGCGACAGCAGCCAGTGGCCGTCGGTGAACGGTGCGGTCGCGGTGGCTTCGATCGGCATGCCGACGGTCGCCGAGCGGACCGCGGCCACCACGCAGTGGCTGCGCAGCGCCGGCGCCACCGACGCGAACGAGGCGTCGCCCCACAGCGGCATCGGGCTGCGCCAGCGCCGCGGCTCGGTGCCGTCGAAGAACCCGACCCCCCACCCGTCGGCGTTCAGCAGCCCGTGTTTTTGCCGGCGCGGCGCATACGACTGCACCGCAAGGCCGTTGGGCGGGTCGCAGACCAGCGACGACACCGACACCGGCGCGCCCAGCCAGCCCAGGTGACGACACATCAGGCGTCCCAGGCCAGTCGGACACCGGCGAAGATCTGCCGCCGGTACGGGTGGTCCCAGTTGCGGAAGCTGGGCCGCAGGATCTCGGGCGCCACCGCCCACGATCCGCCGCGCAGCACCCGGTAGTCGCCGCCGAGGAACGGTTGGGTGTAGCGCCGGTAGATCATCGGCGTAAAGCCCGGCCAGGGCCGCAGGTCCGAGCTGGTCCATTCCCACACGTCGCCGAGCAGCTGTTCGGCCCCGTACGCCGACGCCCCGGCCGGGTAGGCGCCGACCGGGGCCGGGCGCCGGGCGCCGCCGCCGAGGTTGGCGTGCGCCGGCGACGGCGCCGCCGACCCCCACGGGTAGCGGCGCCGGGCCTCGGTGCGCGGATCCCAGGCGCACGCCTTCTCCCATTCGATTTCGGTGGGCAGCCGCGCCCCGGCCCATGCCGCGTAGGCCTCGGCCTCGAAGAAGGTGACGTGCTGCACCGGTTCGTCGGCGGGGATGTCCTCGACGTGACCGAACCGGGTGCGGGTCGCCAGGTCGGGGTGCCAGAACTGCGGCGCGGTCAGCCCGGCGCGCTGCCGGTGCTCCCAGCCGCGCGGCGACCACCAGCGGGGTTGGCTGTAGCCGCCGTCGTCGATGAAGGCGCGCCATTCACCGTTGGTGACCGGGACCCGGCCGATCCGAAACGCCGGGACCTCGACCGGGTGCGCGGGGCGTTCGTTGTCCAGCGCGAACGGTTCGCCGGCCGCGTCGACGCCGAGCACGAACGGCCCCTCGGGCACCAGCACCGAGGTGCCGGCCAGGCCGGGCCGACCGGCCGGCAGCGCGGTCCCCGCATCCAGCACCGGTTCCCCGGTGCGCAGGTTCAGCGCCTGCAGCATGGTTTCGTCGTGTTGGTGTTCGTGGCTGACCACCATCCCGAACACAAAACCGGCGTCCGGCTCGTCGGGCAGGGCGTCGAGGGCGTCCAGCGCCGCCGACCGCACGGTCCGGCAGTACCGCAGCGCCTCGGTCGGGGACAGCAGCGGCAGCTCGACCCGGCTGGCGCGCGGGTGCACGAACGCGTCGTAGAGCGCGTCGACCGCCGGCGGCAGCAGCCCGGGCCGCTCTGGGTCGCCGCCGCGCAGCAGCCACAGCTCCTCCTGCTGGCCGATGTGCGCCAAGTCCCACACCAGCGGGCTCATCAGCGGGTCGTACTGGCGCCGCAACTCGGCCTCGTCGAGGTCGACCAGCGCCAGGGTGCGCTCCCGCGCCCGGATCAGCTCGTCGGCCAGCGTTTCGCGTGCGGTCACTGCTCTCCTTGCGCCATCTCGGCGACCGCGGCGGCGATCCCGGCCTCGATCACCCGGTCGGCGAAGTCGTCGGAGGGGCAGCGGCCGCGCTCGACCAGGTGCACCAACCGTCCCATGGTGTCCTGCAGCGGGGCGGGTGCGCGTTCGGCGGCCAGGGCCACGCACCGGGTGGCCGCGGTGTGGATCCGGCGGTCGCCCAGGCCGAGCCGGGCCGCGACGTCCCAGGCGGCGGCGACGGGCTCCACGGCCTCGGCCGCGAAATCGGCGGCGTCCGGGTCGTCCAGCAACGTCACCAGGGTGAACACCACCGCCGGCCACAGCGCGTCCGGGACGCTGTCCAGGTAGCGGATCTCCAGCCAGCGCCGCGGACGCACCGGCGGGAACAGGGTGGTCAGGTGATAGTCCAGATCCGCCTCGGTGGGCCGGCGGCCGCCGAGCAGGGTGCGACCGTCGGCCCAGTCGGCGAACGGCACGTACTGGGTCATCGCCACCGCGTCCGGGCTGTGCACCAGCATCACCGGCGCCTTGAGCGCATAACGCGCCCAGTCGATGCCGGGGTCGGCGCCGCTGCCGCCCAGGATGGGCCCGCAGCGCGCGGCGTCGAGCTGGCTCCACACCCACTGCCGGGTGGACTGCCAGCCGGAGAACGCGCCGCCCAGCAGCGGGGAGTTGGCGGCGATCGCGACCATCGTCGGGCCCAACGCATGCGCCAGCCACACCCGCGCCGCCCACCCGGCCCGCGGTCCGGCATCCAGGTTCACCTGGATCGACGCCGTCGAGGGCATCATCGCCGCGCCGGCCACCGCGGGGGAGCTGGCGGTGAAGAACTGTTCCATGCCCTGATACCGGGCGCCCGGGTTGATCCGGCGCGCCGGCCGCAGCGGGTCGGCGCCCAGCAGCACCAGGCCCAGCCCGGCGGCGGTGAACGCCGACCGCAGCACCGCCTGGTCGAGGGCCATCGCCTCGATCGCGGCGACCGCACCGGGCAGCGGCGGGCCGGACAGCTCCACCGCGCCGCCGGGTTCGACGCTGACCACCGCCCCGCCCGGCAGCGCGGGCAGCGCGTTCAGAATCGCGGTGAGTTCATCCCATCCGGGCCGCCGGCCGGGGTCGGCCAGGTCATAGCAGTGCGCTTCGACTTCCAGGCCGACGCGGCCCAGCGGGGCGTCGGTGAGGCAGCTGTCGGCGAGCTGCTCGGCGGCCGCCGACGCCCCGGCCAGCTCCCCCTCGCCGGCCTCGGCCAGCCGCGACACCTGCGACGTTATGGCGGACGTCATCTCCACGGACACCTCCGGGCCCACCCGGTGGACCATTGGCTGGTGCGCGGCTACCGGGCTGATAGCCGCCTAGCCTTCCATCTTGCAGAGGGGCACCGACATCTGCCTGTGCGTCGCCGGTGACACGTTGGTTACGGGTACCCAAAAACTGCGTGCCACTACTGCCCCAGGGTGTTCTGCATGGCCCCGGCCAGCACGTTGACCGCCGGGCCGCCGTTGCCGGACTGACACACCTTGGCCTGCAGCAGCACGTTCTCCCGCAACCGGGTCTGGAAGAAGCAGCGCCGGTCGGTGCCGGCTTCCTGTTTGGTCCACGCCGCGTCGGTGGCGGTGGGCGGCCCGCCGTCGAACGACCAGGTCTGGGTGGCCCCGTTCGCCAGGTGCAGGCCGGTGGTCTGCCCCGAGCAGCCGCCGGTGCGGTCGGTGACCCGGTGGAACGCCCGGGTGGCGGCGTCCCCGGTGGCGAACACGCCGACCGCCTGTTTGACGAAGTGGGTGTCGTCGGTGGCCGAGGTCATGGTGACCGCGCTGTTGAACGACGCCAGATCGGGATCGTTGTAGACCTCGGGTAACCCGATGTCGGTCCAGTTGTTGCAGACCGGGTCGTCCACCCAGAAGTCCTGGTAGGGCTCGCGGGAGATCGACTCGAAGCCCATCGGTGCGCCGACGATGTTGCCGACGGACCCCTTGCCCAGCACCGCGTAGGACACCACCCCCGGCTCCGACGGATTCGCGGCGGCCACCGCGGGACTGGCGAGCGCTGCGAAACCCGTCACGGCAAGCGCGATGGCCCACCCGTGTGTCACCGGCGTACCCATGGCGTCGATCTTAAGCACGACCGGACCTCAGCCGAGGTTGGTGCGGACTCCTTCCTCGACCTTCTTGCCCAGATCAGGGTCGACGTTGCGCCAGTATTCGAACACCCGGGTCAGCACCGGCTCTTTCACACCGTTGCAGACGTGGCCGATGATGTTGCTGGCCAACCGTTCCCGTTGTTCGTCGTCGAGCACGTGGCGCACCAGGGTGCCGGCCTGCCCCCAATCGTCGTCGTCCTTGCGCAATGTGTAGGCGCTGCGCACCATCTCACCGTCGGCGTACCAGCGCACCTCGGCGGCCCGGTCCGGGTCGGCTTTCGGTCCGCCGTAGGAGTTCGGCGCGTACACCGGGTCGGTGACGTTGTGCACCCGCATCACACCGTCTTTGGAGTAACTGCGCACATCCACCTTCGGGGCGTTGACCGGGATTTGCTTGTAGTTGACCCCCAGCCGGGCCCGGTGCGCGTCGGCGTAGGAGAACCCCCGGCCCAGCAGCATCTTGTCCGGGCTCAACCCGGTGCCGGGAACGATGTTGTTGGGTTCGAACGCCGCCTGCTCGATCTCGGTGTGGTAGTCGGTGACGTTGCGGTCCAGGGTGAGTTTCCCGACGTCGATCAGCGGATAGTCGCCGTGCGGCCACACCTTGGTCAGGTCAAACGGGTTGAACCGGTAGGTTTTGGCCTCCTCGTACGGCATGATCTGCATCTTCAACGTCCAGCTCGGGTACTCCCCGCGCTCGATCGCCTCGTACAGGTCCCGCTGGTGGTAGTCGGCGTCCTCCCCGGCGATCCGGTCCGCGTCGGCCTGGGTCAGGCACTGCACACCCTGGTCGCTGATGAAGTGGTATTTCACCCAGAAGATCTCACCGCCCGCATTGAGCCAGCTGTAGGTGTGGCTGGAGTAGCCGTTCATGTGCCGCCAGGTCTTGGGGATTCCGCGATCCCCCATCAACCAGGTCACCTGGTGCGCCGACTCCGGGGTGAGCGTCCAGAAGTCCCAGATCATGTTGTGGTCGCGCAGGTTGTTGGCGGCCAGCCGCTTCTGCGACCGGATGAAGTGTTGGAACTTCAGCGGGTCCCGCACGAAAAAGACCGGGGTGTTGTTGCCGACCATGTCGAAGTTGCCCTCCGAGGTGTAGAACCGCAGCGCGAAACCGCGCGGGTCCCGCCAGGTGTCGGGGCTGCCCCGCTCGCCGGCCACCGTCGAGAACCGAATCAGCGTCTCGGTTTTGGTGCCCGGTGCGAACACCGCCGCCCGGGTGTAGGCGCTGACGTCATTGGTCACCTCGAAATGCCCGAATGCCCCGCCGCCCTTGGCGTGTGGCTGCCGCTCCGGGATGCGTTCCCGGTTGAAGTTGGCCATCTGCTCGATCAGGTAGTGATCCTGCAGCAGGATCGGGCCGTCGGGTCCCAGCGTCAACGAATCGGTGTCGCTGGGCGCCGCGGCGCCACCATCGGTAGTCGTGTAGCTGTCGGTCATTGCGCTACCTCCTCGTTGCGATGGGCTGACTTCACGCAATCCGGTTGACCGGCACGGCAATTCGAGCACGTCCCCAGCACACGACTTCGGCCCCGCCAGCGTCGAAGCCGGCGAGGCCGAAGTGGGGTGGGCGCGCGCTGCACAGTGACCGCTAACCCGGCGCCCGCTAACGGGGCGCCGGGTTCGCGATCAGGTGCCGCGAAGGTCATCGCCCCTCAGTATGCCCCTTTACTGGAACGAATCAAGAAAAGGGCTGGGCGTTGTCCGGTTGCTACCGATGGGGCGGAG
>NZ_MLQM01000158.1:0-12447 GCF_001854525.1 Mycobacterium talmoniae | reverse complement strand
GCTCGGATGCGGTGCGCGCCGTCGTCGTCGGCGCCCGCCGCACCGCCGAGGAGTTGGGCCGCGCGTTTCCCGGCGCCACCGTGATCACCTCGGCCGGTGACGCCGTGGTGACCGCGATCGACCCCGGCCCGGCCCTGGTGATCGCCACCCCCGGCGCCGAACCGCGCGCGGTCGGCGGCTACGGGGCCGCGCTGCTGCTGGACAGCTGGGCGCTGCTGGGCCGCCAGGACCTGCGCGCGGCCGAGGACACGCTGCGGCGCTGGATGGCCGCCGCGGCGCTGGTCCGCGGCCGCGGCGACAGCGGGGTGGTGACGGTGGTGGCCGAATCGGTGATCCCCACCGTGCAGGCGCTGATCCGGTGGGATCCGGTGGGCCACGCCGAATCCGAGCTGGCCGCGCGCACCGAGGTCGGTCTGCCGCCGGCCGCGCACCTGGCCGCGCTGGACGGCGGTGCCGAGGCGGTGACGGCGTTGCTGGCCGAAACCGAGCTGCCCGACGGCGCCGACCTGCTCGGCCCGGTGGAGCTGCCACCCGGGGCGCGGCCCCCCGCGGGCCTGCCCGCCGACCTGGCGGTGACCCGGATGCTGGTGCGGGTGCGCCGCGAGCAGGGCCTGGCGCTGGCGGCGGCGCTGCGGCGCGGCACCGCGGTGGCGTCCGCCCGCCACGACCAGCCGCCGGTGCGGATCCAGATCGACCCGCTGCACGTCGGCTAGGGCGGCTCACCGCTTGCGCGCGACGACCAGCAGGTACTCCCACTCCATGACACCGGCGCTCAGGTGGCGGTCGGCGAGGTCGATCAGCTCGGCGTCCAGCGCGGCGACCAGCGCGGGGTTGTCGCCGATCGCGCGGTAGGCGTCGATGGTCGGGCCGTAATGGTTCTTGAAGTAGCCGTGCACCGCGTGGGCGCTGTCGAACCGGTCCACCCGCAACATCCACCGCCCGGCGCGGATGACGCTGACCCGGCCGCCCAGCAGGTTGCCGACATAGTCGTCGCGGCCCCACAGCGCCGCCGGCGGCACACCAGGCACCTGGGTGGGCCGGTACGGCCGGATCGCCGCCAGCATCCGGCCGAAGAACCCCTCGGGTGTCCAGTTCGCCAGCGCGATCGTCCCGCCCGGGCGGCAGACCCGCACCAGTTCGTCGGCGGCGCGCTGATGGTTGGGCGCGAACATCACCCCGATCCCGGACAGCACCGCATCGAACTCGCCGTCGGCGAACGGCAGGGCCTGCGCATCGGCCTCCCGCCAGGCCATCGTCACGTCGTGGTCGCGGGCCCGCAGCTGCGAGCGCTGCAGCAGCTGCGGGGTGAGATCGGTGGAGACGACGGTGGCGCCGGTCAGCGCGGCCGGGATCGAGATGTTGCCGGATCCGGCGGCCACGTCGAGCACCCGATCCCCGGCGCCGATGCCGCTGGCGCTGACCAGCGCCGGGCCGATCGGGGCCATCACCTGCTCGGCCATCAGGGCGTAGTCGCCCATCGCCCACATCGCGCGGTGCAGGGACGCCGCGGTCTGCTCGGCGGCGCTCAGCGTGTCAACCGTCATCAGGAACCTCCTCAAAGCCGTCACACGGCGCTGTTCGGCGGGGGCACCCGCCGCGCCGATCTAGTAGCTATGAGAAACAGTAGACATAGGAAATAGTAGAGTCCTGCTAGCGTTCTGTGGATCGCCTGAAGGGGAGGCCAGCACGTTGACCGGCACCATGCCCACCGAAGACGAGTCGCTGGATGCGATCACCGACGCCTTGCTGACCGCGTCCCGGCTGCTGGTGGCCATCTCGGCGCACTCCATCGCCCAGCTGGACGAGACCATCACCATCCCGCAATTCCGAACCCTGGTGCTGCTGGGCAATCACGGCCCGATCAACCTGGCCACGCTGGCCGGTCTGCTGGGGGTGCAGCCGTCGGCGGCCGGGCGGATGGTCGACCGGCTGGTCGGCGCCGGGCTGATCGACCGGTTACCGCACCCGACCTCGCGACGCGAACTGCTGGCGGCGCTGACCGAACGCGGCACCGCGGTGGTTCGGGAGGTCACCAGTCAGCGGCGCGCCGAGATCGCTCGCATCGTGGAACGCATGCCGGCGCCGGAACGGCGGGGGCTGGTGCGGGCCCTGACGGCGTTCACCGCCGCCGGCGGGGAACCCGCAGCGCATCTCGACGGTGAGGCCTAGCCGCCGGCGCGGATCCCGATCGACCCGCTGCGGCGGCTTAGTCGACGCTGCGGCCCAGGAACGCGGCGAGCTGATCGATCGGCGGGCGACCCGGTGCGCATGGGCGTTCCTCGGCAAAGGGTTTCCCCGGTCCTCGGAAATCGGGCCGCAGCCGCTCCCGGGCGGCGGCCAGCAGATCCGTCGCCAGCTCGGGGTCGAGGTCGGTGGGCTGGCCGGTGGCGGTGGCCAGATCCCAGGCGTGGGTCAGGGCATCGGTGCTGCGCATGCCGATCACGACGCTGCCGGGAACCTGGCCGAACGGGAGCTCGAACATGGTCGTCATACCGTCTGGGCCGGCGAACGCCCGCTGCGCCGCGGCGGCGGCATTCCGGTGCGCTTGCAGCAGGTCGCCGGGCCGGGCCGGGGGCTGTTGGTAGGCGCCGGCCCGCTGCGCGACGCGCTCGTTGCCGGTGACGACGTGGTCGATGAGATCAGCGACCGTCCACTCGGTGCAGGGGGTGGGGGCGTCGAGCTGGTCGGCGGCGACGTTGCTCAGCACGGCGGCGAAGGCGTCTTGCGCACGTTGGTGGGCGTCGAGTGGGTCCATGAATCCGCCTCCTCCGCGGTCGATCCGGCTCGCCCGCAATTTCACCCCAGTTGCGGCGCCGTCGATCGGTTTTCCCGGGAATCGCCGGCCGTCCCTACACTGGCTCGGTGCGCCTCGTCTTTGCCGGCACCCCCGAACCCGCGCTGCCCGCGCTGCAGCGGCTCATCGACTCACCCCGCCACGAGGTGATCGCGGTGCTCACCCGACCCGACGCCGCCGTCGGCCGGCGCGGCAAACCGGAGCCGTCGCCGGTGGCCCGGCTGGCGCTCGAGCACGACATCCCGGTGCTGCGGCCGGCCAAACCCAACTCGGCGGAGTTCGTCGGGCAACTGTCGGCGCTGGCGCCGGAGTGCTGCGCGGTGGTGGCCTACGGCGCGCTGCTGCGCGACGGCCTGCTCGCGGTGCCCGCCCACGGTTGGATCAACCTGCACTTTTCGCTGCTGCCGGCGTGGCGGGGCGCCGCCCCGGTGCAAGCCGCCATCGCCGCCGGCGACCCCATCACCGGCGCCAGCACCTTCCAAATCGAACCGGACCTGGACTCCGGACCGGTGTACGGCGTGGTCACCGAGACGATCCGACCGACCGACACCGCCGGTGACCTGCTGGAGCGGCTCGCGGTGTCCGGCGCGGCGCTGCTGGAGGCCACCCTGGACGGCCTGGGGACGCTGACCCCGGTGCCGCAGTCGGCCGACGGGGTCAGCTACGCCCCGAAGGTCACCGTCGAGCAGGCCCGGGTGCGCTGGGACCAGCCGGCCCAGGCCATCGAGCGCGGTATCCGGGCCGTCACCCCCAACCCGGGCGCCTGGACCCTGATCGGGGACCTGCGGGTCAAGATCGGGCCGGTCAGCGTCGCCGTCGACGCGCCGAAACCGTTGCCGCCCGGTGGCATTCACACCGACCGGCGCCATGTCTGGATCGGCACCGGGTCGGATCCGGTGCGGCTGGGCCAGCTCCAGCCACCCGGGAAGAAAGCCATGAACGCCGCCGACTGGGCCCGCGGCGCCCGGCTCGACCCGGCCGTGCGGGCGTCATGACGCACCCCAAAAAGCGGCCCTTCCGCAAACCGCCGCAGCGCAAACCGCCCGGAAAGCCGCGCCGCAAACCGCTGGACCCGGCCCGGCGCGCCGCGTTCGACGTGCTGCGGGCGGTCACCGAACGCGACGCCTACCCGAACCTGGCGCTGCCGGCGCTGTTGCGGGAACGCGGCATCACCGGCCGCGACGCCGCGTTCGCCACCGAACTGACCTACGGCACCTGCCGTACCCGCGGCCTGCTGGACGCGGTGATCGCCGCCGCCGCGGAACGACCGGCCGACACCATCAACCCCGTGCTGCTGGATCTGCTGCGGCTGGGCAGCTACCAGCTGCTGCGCACCCGGGTGGACGCGCACGCCGCGGTGTCCACCACCGTCGACCAGGCCGGCATCGAATTCGACTCGTCCCGAGCGGGTTTCGTCAACGGCGTGCTGCGCACCATCAGCGCCCGCGACGAGCAGTCCTGGGTGGCCGAGCTGGCACCGGCCCATGACCCGGTCGGGCAGCTGGCGTTCAGCCACGCCCATCCGCGCTGGATCGCCCAAGCCTTCGCCGACGCGCTGGGCGCCCGGGCCGGGGAGCTGGCGGCGGTGCTGGCCAGCGACGACGAGCGGCCCCAGGTGCACCTGGCCGCCCGGCCCGGGGTGCTGTCCGCCGCCGAGCTGGCCGCGACGGTCGGCGGTGCCGTCGGCCGGTATTCGCCGCACGCGGTGTACCTGCCCGGCGGTGACCCCGCGCAGCTGGCCGCGGTGCGCGACGGGCAGGCCCTGGTCCAAGACGAGGGCAGCCAGCTGGTGGCCCGCGCGTTGACGCTGGCGCCCATCGACGACGACGCCGGGCGGTGGCTGGACCTGTGCGCCGGACCGGGCGGCAAAACCGCGCTGCTGGCCGGGCTGGGCGCCCAGGTCGGCGCCCGGGTCACCGCCGTCGAGGTGTCGGCCAAACGCGCCGGCCTGGTCACCGACAACACCCGCGGCCTGCCGGTCGAGGTGGTCTGCGCCGACGGGCGCGATGCCGGCCTGGAACCCGGCTTCGACCGGGTGCTGGTCGACGTGCCGTGCACCGGGCTGGGGTCGCTGCGCCGCCGACCGGAGTCGCGGTGGCGGCGCCAGCCCACCGACCTGCCGCAGCTGACCAAGCTGCAGCGCGAACTGCTGGGCGCCGCGATCGCGCTGACCCGCCCCGGCGGGGCGGTGCTGTACGCCACCTGCTCGCCGCACCTGGCCGAAACCGTCGGCGTCGTCGCCGACGCGCTGCGCCGCCACCCGGTGACCGCGCTGGACACCCGGCCGCTGTTCGCCCCCGCCGCCGATCTCGGCGACGGCCCGTACGTGCAGCTGTGGCCGCACCGGCACGGCACCGACGCCATGTTCGCCGCGGCGCTGCAAGTAGGCTGAACGCCATGTCACGGCCCCTGATAGCCCCGTCGATCCTGGCCGCCGATTTCGCCCGGCTGGCCGACGAAGCCGCCGCCGTGCAAGGCGCCGACTGGCTGCACGTGGACGTGATGGACGGCCATTTCGTGCCGAACCTGACCCTCGGGCTGCCGGTGGTGGAAAGCCTGCTCAAGGCCACCGACATCCCGATGGACTGCCATCTGATGATCGAGGACCCGGACCGCTGGGCGCCGCCGTACGCCGAGGCCGGCGCCCACAACGTCACCTTCCACGCCGAGGCCACCGACAACCCGGTCGCCGTGGCCCGCGATATCCGGGCCGCCGGCGCCAAGGCCGGGCTGTCCGTCAAACCGGGCACCCCGCTGGAGCCCTACCTGGACATCCTGCGCGACTTCGACACCTTGCTGGTGATGTCGGTGGAGCCCGGTTTCGGCGGCCAGTCCTTCATCCCCGAGGTGCTGGGCAAGGTACGCACCCTGCGCAAACTGGTCGACTCCGGTGAGTTGCAGATCCTGGTCGAGATCGACGGCGGCATCAACGCCGACACCATCGAGGCGGCCGCCGAGGCCGGGGTGGACTGCTTTGTCGCCGGGTCGGCGGTCTACAGCGCCGCGGACCCGGCCGCGGCCGTCGCGGCGCTGCGCCGGCAGGCCAGCGCCGCCTCCCCGCATCTGCGGCCATGAACGTGGCCCTCGGCCACGACGCCGCGATGGGGCTGGCGATCGAGCAGGCCGACAAGGTCAAGGGCGCCACCTACCCCAATCCGCCGGTCGGCGCGGTCATCGTGGACCGCGACCAGCGGGTGGTCGGGGTGGGCGGCACCGAACCCGCCGGCGGCGCGCACGCCGCGGTGGTGGCGTTGCGCCGGGCCGGCGCCCTGGCCGCCGGCGGCACGGCGGTGATCACCCTGGAGCCCTGCAACCACCACGGCAAAACCCCGCCGTGCACCGACGCCCTGCTCGACGCCGGGGTCGCCGAGGTGGTCTACGCCGTCACCGACCCCAACCCGATCGCCGCCGGCGGCGCCGACCGGCTGCGGGCGGCGGGGGTGCGGGTGGTCACCGGTGTGCAGGCCGAGGCGGTGGCGGCCGGGCCGCTGCGGGAATGGCTGCACAAACAGCGCACCGGGCTGCCGCACGTCACCTGGAAGTACGCCGCCAGCGTCGACGGGCGCAGCGCGGCCGCCGACGGCTCCAGCCAGTGGATCACCAGCGACGCCGCCCGCGCCGACGTGCATCGCCGCCGCGCAGCCGCCGACGCGATCGTGGTCGGCACCGGCACCGTGCTGGCCGACGACCCGACGTTGACCGCCAGGCTGCCCGACGGCAGCCTGGCCGATCGCCAGCCGCTGCGCGTGGTGGTGGGGGAGCGCGAAATCTCCTCGGAGGCAAAGGTGCTCAACGACGACTCGCGCACCATGGTGATCCGCACCCACGAGCCGGCCGAGGTGCTGCGGGCGCTGAGCGACCGCACCGATGTGCTCATCGAGGGCGGCCCCACCCTGGCCGGGGCGTTTCTGCGGGCCGGGGCGATCGACCGCATCCTGGCCTACGTGGCGCCGATCCTGCTGGGCGGGCCGATCACCGCCGTGCACGACGTCGGGGTGCCGTCCATCGCGCGGGCGCTGCGCTGGCGGTTCGACGGGGTGCAGCGCGTCGGCCCCGATGTGCTGCTCAGCCTGGTCCCCGGCTGACCCGCCTGGGCCTCCCGCGCCGCGAGCGTGCGCAAATGTACGCCAAAACCCCTGGAAACCCGTACATTTGTGCACGCTCGCGCCGGGGTCGACGCCCGCGATCAGGGCTCGGAGAACGCGGCCTCCGCATCCGGCTCCGGCTCGTCGGCGTGTTCCTTGCGGGCCCCGATCAGCAGGCCCAGCAGCGCGCCGACCACGCACACGATCGCGGTGATGAAGAACATCTCCCCGTACTGCATGGCGAACGCGAGCCGGTAATTGGCCGCCTGCGCGGCCAGCTGTTCGGCCAGCGAGTGACCAGCACCGCGGCTCGGCAGGCCGGCCAGGATCTGGTTGAACCGGTGCAGCCCCCACGCCGACAGCGCGGCCATCCCGACCAGCATGCCGGTCATCCGGGCCACCACCACCCCCGACGAGGCGATGCCGTGCTGCGCCGAGGGCACCACCCGCAGCGCCGCCGAGGTCAGCGGCCCGATCACCAGGCCCAACCCGATCCCGGCCAGCGCCAGGTCGGTGTCCATGGCCGGCAGCGTGAAAAAACCGAAGTTGTGCCGGTACGCCAGCAGATCGACCGGCCACTTGGAGATCCACCAGTAGCCGAACGCGGCGATGAGCAACCCGGCGAAGGTGACCGCCCGGTCACCCACCCGGGTGGCGATCCAGCCGCCGGCCAGGGCGCCGATCGGCAGCGCGATCAAAAACCGCAGCAGCAGACCCGCCGCCGCGTTTTGGTCCAGGCCCAGCACACCCTGACCGAACAATTCGACGTTGACCAGGGTCACCATCAGCGCGGCGCCCGCGCACAGCGAGGCGCCCAGCGCCGCCAGAAACGCCCGGAAGTGCACGCCGACCGGGTCGATGAGCCGGGTGCGGGCGAAGAACCGCTCCCACACCCCGAACGCCACCGCGGCCAGCAGCGCGAACCCCAGCGCCGGCAGCCCCCAGTCGGGCAGCGCCTGTTTGGCGCTGGGCTCCGGGTTGTACAGCCCGAGCACGGCCAGGCCCAGCGTGACCGCCAGCAGCACCCCGCCGATGATGTCGATGCGTTCCGGCGGGCCGTCGCCCTTGGCCTTGGCCGGCAGGCTGAAGTGGATCATCACCATCGCGATCGCGGTCAGCGGCACGTTGATCCAGAACACGTCGCGCCAGTCCCGCAGCAACCACACGATGAAAATGCCGTACAGCGGCCCCAGCACGCTGCCCAGCTCCTGGGCGGCACCGATACCGCCGAGCACCCCGGCGCGGTTGCGTTCCGACCACAGGTCGGCGCCCAGCGCCAGCGTCACCGGCAGCAGCGCACCGCTGGCCACCCCCTGAATGGTGCGGCCGACCACCAGCATGGACAGGTCGGTGGACAAGGCGGTGACCACCGAGCCGGCCGCGAACGCCGCCAGGCTGGCCTGCAGCAGCATCTTGCGGCCGAACCGGTCGGACGCCCGACCCAGCAGCGGCATCGCCGCGATGTAGCCCAACAGGTAGCAGGTGACGATCGGGGTGATCTGCTGAATCTTGTTGATCGGGATACCGACACCGTCGGGCGGCGGGGCCATGATGTCGCGCATGATCGTGACCACGACATAGGTGTCGAGGGCACCCAGTAGGACGGCGAGGCTCCCGGCGCCGATCGCTACGGTACGGCCGGCCCGCATCACACCGCCGGCTTGTCGACGGTGACCGGCTTGTTCCAGTTCGACAGGGTCATCTGGATCGAGTTGCCCTTGCTCTTGTCCAGGGTGGCCTGCACCAGCTGGTGCGGCTCGGCGGCCTGGATCCACACCGTCGCCGGCAGCGGCTCGGTCGCGTTGAGCTGCGCGGCCAGCTTGTTGACCGCGTCGGCGGGAACCTTCCCGGAGATCTTGATGGTGTCCTGGCCGTTAATGGTTTCCTGGTCCTCGGCCTTGGCGTCGGTGAAGTTGGCCAGCACGTTGGCCAGCCCGGTGTCCGGGTTCAGGATCTGCGAGGGGTCATAAATCTCGGCGGCCGGGCCGTAATCGGTCCAGGTGTCGCCGGTGAGCACCGCATACAGGTCCGCGTCGAACACCACGAACTTCACGTCGACGTCGGAGCCCCCGAAGGTGATCTTCGCGTCGCCCTTGGCTGCGGTTTTGGGATCGGTGGTCAGATCGCCGTTGAGCGTCTTGACCGGCAGCTTGTCGATCTTCCCGGTCACCGACAGATCCAGGTGCACGCTCTTGAGGCTCTTGGTGCTCGCACTGGATTGCTTGAGCAAGGTGGTGGGGTCGGGCAGCTCGGCGGTGGACTTCGACTTCGACGAGGAGCATCCGGCGATGAGCCCGACGGTCAAGGCGAGGGCGGCGAGCATTACGGCGGGGATTCTGCGGCGGCGCGTCAGCATGATGGCAATCGTAACGGTGCCGACGAAAACCGTGGTGGCGCCGTCGGTGGGTGCCGCCGCGCCGCAGGCTCTACCCTGGTGCGGTGTTCACCGGCATTGTCGAGGAATTGGGCGAGGTGGTCGCGCGCGAGGATCTGACCGACGCCGCGCGGTTGGTCATCCACGGGCCGGTCGTCACCGCCGACGCCGCCCACGGCGACTCGATCGCCGTCAACGGGGTGTGCCTGACGGTGGTGGAGGTGCTGCCCGGCGGCCGGTTTTCCGCCGATGTGATGCGCGAGACATTGGACCGCTCCAGCCTGCAGAAGCTCGACGCCGGTGCCGCGGTGAACCTGGAGCGCGCCGCCCCGGTGGGCGGCCGGCTGGGCGGGCACATCGTGCAGGGCCACGTCGACGGCACCGGTCACGTGCTGGCCCGCACCCCGGCCGAGCATTGGGAGGTGGTGCGCATCGCGCTGCCGCCCGCCCTGGCCCGCTACGTGGTGGAAAAGGGCTCGATCACCGTCGACGGGATCTCCCTGACCGTCTCCGGGGTGGGTGCCGACTGGTTTGAGGTATCGCTGATCCCAACCACCCGGGAGCTGACCACCCTGGGCCGCGCACCGGTGGGAACACCGGTCAACCTGGAGGTCGATGTCATCGCGAAATACGTCGAACGCCTGCTGCAACATCCCGCTGAGTAAGACCAGGGCAATAACGGTGATCACGCGGTGGTTCATACTGGACGGACGGGGTTCCGCGGACTGGCGCTCCCGAACGGACTGAGGTGGCACGGATGACGAGGCTGGACACCGTCGAGCGGGCTCTTGCCGACATCGCGGCCGGTAAACCCGTCGTCGTCATCGACGACGAGGATCGGGAGAACGAGGGCGATCTGATCTTCGCCGCCGAGAAGGCCACCCCGGAGCTGGTGGCCTTCATGGTGCGGTACACCTCCGGCTACCTGTGCGTGCCGCTGGACGGCGCGGTCTGCGACCGGCTGGGCTTGTTGCCGATGTACGCGGTCAACCAGGACAAACACGGCACCGCCTACACCGTCACCGTCGACGCCAAAAACGGGGTGGGGACCGGGATTTCGGCCTCGGACCGGGCCACCACGATGCGGCTGCTGGCCGATCCCACCAGCGTCGCCGACGATTTCACCCGGCCCGGGCACGTGGTTCCGCTGCGCGCCAAGGACGGCGGTGTGCTGCGCCGCCCCGGCCACACCGAGGCCGCCGTCGACCTGGCCCGGCTGGCGGGTCTGCAACCCGCCGGGGCGATCTGCGAGATCGTCAGCCAAAAGGACGAGGGCGCGATGGCGCAGACCGACGAGCTGCGGGTGTTCGCCGACGAGCATGATCTGGCGCTGATCGCCATCGCCGACCTCATCGAGTACCGCCGCAAACACGAGAAGCACATCGAGCGGATCGCCGAGGCCCGGATCCCCACCCGGCACGGCGAGTTCCGGGCGGTCGGCTACACCAGCATCTATGAGGACGTCGAACACGTGGCGCTGGTCCGCGGCGAGATCGCCGGGCCGCACAGCGACGGCCACGACGTGCTGGTCCGGGTGCACTCGGAATGCCTGACCGGTGACGTGTTCGGGTCGCGGCGCTGCGACTGCGGACCCCAGCTGGACGCGGCGATGGCGATGGTGGCCCGCGAGGGCCGCGGCGTGGTGCTCTACATGCGCGGCCACGAGGGCCGCGGCATCGGGCTGATGCACAAGCTGCAGGCCTATCAGCTGCAGGACGCCGGCGACGACACCGTCGACGCCAACCTCAAGCTGGGGTTGCCGGCCGACGCCCGCGACTACGGCACCGGCGCGCAGATCCTGGTCGATCTCGGGGTGCGCTCGATGCGGCTGCTGACCAACAACCCCGCCAAGCGGGTCGGCTTGGACGGCTACGGGCTGCACATCATCGAGCGGGTGCCGCTGCCGGTGCGGGCCAATGCGGAGAACATCCGGTACCTGATGACCAAGCGGGACCGGATGGGTCACGACCTGACCGGGCTGGACGATTTCGACGAATCCGTGCATCTGCCCGGCGAATTCGGCGGTGCCCTGTGAGTGGCGCGGACGACGCTGCAGAGCGCGGCGATGAGAAGGAGCCGCGCTCGTGAGCGGAGCCGCCGGGGTGCCGGAGCTGCCGGTGCTCGACGCGTCCGGGCTGACGCTGGCGATTGTGGCCAGCACCTGGCACCCCCAGATCTGTGACGCGTTGCTGGCCGGTGCGGTCAAGGTGGCCGCCGACGCCGGCATCGACAACCCCACCGTGGTGCGGGTGCTCGGCGCGATCGAGATCCCGGTGGTGGCCCAGGAGTTGGCCCACAGCCACGACGCCGTCGTCGCCTTGGGTGTGGTGATCCGCGGCGCCACACCGCATTTCGACTATGTGTGTGATGCGGTGACCCAGGGGCTGACCCGGGTTTCGCTGGACTCCGCCACGCCGGTCGCCAACGGGGTGCTGACCACCAACACCGAGCAGCAGGCCCTGGAGCGGGCCGGATTGCCGACGTCGAGCGAAGACAAGGGGGCGCAGGCGGCCGCGGCGGCGCTCAGCACCGCGCTGACCCTGCGCGACCTGCGCACCGCCGCCTCGTGACCAGCTCCACCGACGACTGGGATGTGGTGGTGCGCCCGCACCGGGCGCCCTACTTCGCCTACACCGCGGCCTTCCTGATCGCCGCCGTGCACATCGCGGTGGGTTTTTTGCTCAAGATCCGCTCGTCCGGGGTGATCTTCCAGACCGCCGACCAGGTGGCGATCGCCGGGCTCGGCCTGGTCATCGCCGGCTGTGTGCTGCTGTTCGCCCGTCCGCGGCTGCGGGTCGGGGCGGCCGGGCTGTCGGTGCGCAACCTGTTCGGCTACCGGCTGATCCCGTGGTCGGTGGTGGAGGGGGTGTCGTTTCCGGCCGGCGCGCGCTGGGCGCGGATCGACCTGCCCGACGACGAGTACATCCCGGTGATGGCGATCCAGGCCGTCGACAAGGAGCGCGCCGTGGCGGCCATGGACGCGGTGCGGGACCTGGTCGCTCGCTACCGCCGCCCCCGCGAGCAGACGTAAAAGCCCCCTTTTCTCGACCCAAAACGGTGCTTTTACGTCTCAGTGTCAGTGTGAGTGTGCCGGGTTGCGGTGTGTCTGCGTGACAGGTGCCGTGGCGCGGTGGTTGGTTCTGTCTTACCTGGTGTCTGGCTCATTTTGCGTCTGCCGCCCTCGGGGTTGGCGT
>NZ_MLQM01000157.1:0-12567 GCF_001854525.1 Mycobacterium talmoniae | reverse complement strand
GGCCAGCTGGGTTCCCCGGGCCGGGCGGCCCGCCACATCAGCGCGTCGAGCGGGTCGGTTTTGCCGGCGCGGTCCGGGTCGCCGCCGCGTTCGGCGAACAACGCCAGCATGGTGTCGCGGTCATAACCGGATTCGTAGCCGAACTGCGCGGTGGCGTCGGCGCGGAAGTACACGTCGGGGTACTCGCCGTCGACGACGTAGGCGGCGCCCGACGCCAGCATTTTCTCGACCAGTTCGACGACTTCGGCGATGGCCTCGGTCGCCGCGACGTAGTCGTGCGGCGGCAACACCCGCAACGCGGTCATGTCCGCGCCGAACAACGCGACCTGATCGGACGCCAGCCCCCGCCAATCGACGCCGTCGCGGTCGGCCCGCTCGAACAGCGGGTCGTCGATGTCGGTGACGTTTTGCACGTAGCGCACCCGGTGGCCGGCGTCCAGCCAGACCCGGTGGATCAGGTCGAACGCCAGGTAGGTGGCGGCATGCCCCAGATGGGTGGCGTCATAGGGGGTGATCCCGCAGACGTACATGGTGGCGGTCGGTCCCGGTGCGACCGGGCGGATCTGGCGGTCGGCGCTGTCGTACAGGCGCAGCGCCGGACCCTGTCCGGCCAGTTCCGGAACGGGGGCCGCCGACCACGAATGCATACCGTCGAGGGTAAGCGGGCCGACGATGCGGGCCGTCAACGGCCCGAGGTGGGAGGCACCCCCAGCCGAAGCGTGCCCGCTAGTACAGTGCCTGCCGGATCGCCGCCAGCAGCGGCGCGGCCACGTCGCGGCGGCACATCAGCAGGTCGGGTAGGTACGGGTCGGGCTGGTTGTAGCGCAGCGGCGACCCGTCGAGCCGCGAGGCGTGCAGGCCGGCGGCCAACACCACCCCGGCGGGGGCGGCCGAATCCCATTCCCACTGCCCGCCGGCGTGCAGGTAGGCGTCGACGTGGCCGGCCACCACCGCCATCGCCTTGGCCCCGGCCGACCCGATCGGCACCGTCTCGATCGCCAGCACCTGCTGCATGCGCCGCACGATGGCCGGGGTGCGGGTGGCGCTGACCGCCACCCGCACCGGGTCGGACGCCGCGGCCCGCGCCGCGGGGTCGGTCACCGTGTCGGTGCGGTACACGATGTTGCCGCGGGCCGGCAGCGACACCGCCGCGTCGGTGATCGCGCCGTGGCCGTCGCCGTCGCGCTGCCAGAGCGCGATGTGCACGGCCCAGTCGGAGCGGCCTCGGCTGGAGAATTCGCGGGTGCCGTCCAACGGGTCGATGATCCACACCCGGTCGGCCGCCAGCCGGGCCAAATCGTCATCGGCCTCCTCGCTGAGCACCGCGTCGCGCGGGCGGGCCTGCTGCAGGCGCTGCAGGATCAACGCGTTGGCGCGGCGGTCACCGGCGTCGCCGAGCATCCACGGGTAGTCGAACCCCACCTCGTCGCGCACCGCCAGCAATAACTTCCCGGCGTCGACGGCTAGCTCGGCGGCCAGCGCCGCGTCGGTCAACGTCACCCTTGGCAGTATTCCCGACGGCCGGTTTCGCCTCGGCCAAGGCGTCGACCGTCGCCGGATGACGCCGAGCCTGAACCGGTGGCGTCGAGGCCGGCGACGGCGGTCGCGAATGTGCGATCTCATACGCCTGAGCGGCTGAAAAGCGTATGAAGCCGCACAATCGGCGGGGAGGGCGAAGCCGGCACCCCTAGAACGCGGGCCAGGGAATCGGGCGGCGGCGGTCGGGTCTGGGCATCACCGGTGCATCCAGCAGCGCCCGCGCCCGCTGCCGCAGCGCCGCGATCTCGGCGGCGGTCAGGTGCGGCCGCAACGCCTCGGCCAACGGGCCGCCCAGCGCCTCGCTAAGCCCGGCCACCGCCTCCAGGGTGTCGTCGTCGACGGGTTTGCCGGCCCAGCCCCACAGCACGGTGCGCAACTTGTCCTGCACGTGCAGGCACACCCCGTGGTCGACGCCGTACACGCCGCCGTCCACGCCGTGCAGCACGTGCCCGCCCTTGCGGTCGGCGTTGTTGACCAGCACGTCGAACACCGCCATCCGGCGCAGCCGGGGGTCGTCGGCGTGGATCAAGGTGACCGGCGCGCCGGCGTAGTCGTAGGCCTGCAACACCGGCAGATACCCGGCCGGCAGCTGGCCGGCCGGCACCAGATCCACCAGGTCGGGCCGGGCGGCGGACTCGTCGGCGTCGTCGCCGGGCTGATCGATCCACAGCTGCAGCATCCCGGTACCGGCGGGTCCGTCGCGAATGATGGTGTAGGGCACTATGTCCCAGCCCAGCTGCACCGACACCAGGTAGGCGGCCCGTTCGCGGCCGGCCAACGTGCCGTCCGGGAAGTCCCACAGCGGCTGCTCGCCGGCGACCGGCTTGTACACGCAGTGCACCCGCTGCTCGTCCAGCGCCGCCTCACACAGGAAGGTGGCGTTGCTCGCCGACCGGATGCGCCCCAGGACGGTCAGCTCGCCGCACCGCAACGCCTCCCGCTCATCGGTCACGAGTCGGCGTCGTCGTCCGGCCCGAGGAACGCGCCGCGCCGGTAGCCGTTGGTGCGCACACACAGGTGCCCGTCGGGGTCCAGCGGTTCGTCGCACAGCGGGCAGGGCGGGCGGCCCGCCGAGATGACGCGGTTGGACCGGGTGGCGAACTGGCGCGCCGACTCCGGGGTGAGGAATACCCGCACCGCGTCCGGGCCCTCCTCGGTGTCGTCGAGCACCACCGAGGCGTCGAATTCGCTGTCGGTGACCGCCAGCAACTCCACCACCACGGTCTGGGCCTCCGAATCCCAGCCCAAGCCCATGGTGCCGACCCGGAATTCGGCGTCGACCGGGGTGATCAGCGGGTTGAGGTCCTCGACCTCGGCGGGCTCCGGCGGGACCGGGGTGCCGAACCGGCGGTTGACCTCCAGCAGCAGCGCACCGATCCGCTCGGCGAGCACCGCGACCTGCTGTTTTTCCAGCACCACCGACACCACCCGGGTGTCGTGCACGGCCTGCAGGTAAAAGGTGCGGTTGCCGGGCTGGCCGACGGTCCCGGCGACGAACCGGTCGGGGGTACGGAAGACGTGGATCGCGCGAGCCATGGCATCTCCAAAATACCGGCAGTTGCCGCCGGGTCGTAAATTCTCGGCAACGGCCGTCGGTCACGGTCAGTCGGTGGAGCCGCCCACCACGGCGTCGCCGGTCGGCGGCGGCGCGGTCAGGCCGGCCGCCAACCCGGCGCCGGTGTGGTTGACGTGCACGACGAACGGGCGCAGCTCGGTGTAGCGGATCACGCTGATCGACGCCGGGTCGGCGGTGACCCGCTGGAAGCTGTCCAGGTGGGTGCCCAGCGCGTCGGCGACCACCGCCTTGATCACGTCGCCGTGCGTGCAGGCCAGCCACAGCGCGTCGCCGCCGTGCCGCTCGGCCAGCCGCCGGTCGTGGTCGCGGACCGCGGCCACCGCCCGGGCCTGCACCTGCGCCAGCCCCTCCCCGCCGGGAAACACCGCCGCGCTGGGATGGGCCTGCACGACCTTCCACAACGGCTCCGCCGTCAGCTCGGCGATCTTGCGGCCGGTCCAGTCGCCGTAGTCCACCTCGGCCAGGCGGTCGTCGATCACCGGCGCCAGCTGCAGCGCGGCCGCCAACGGTTCCACCGTGCGCCGGCACCGCAGCAGCGGCGAGCACACCAGCTCCCGCAGCGGCAGATCAGCGACCCGCTCGATCAACTCGGCGGCTTGAGCCAAGCCCTTGTCGTCGAGGTCGACGCCGTCCGAACGCCCGGCCAGCACCCCGGCGGTGTTGGAGGTGGACCGGCCGTGCCGCACCAGCAGGACGGTCATACCGCGCTCACCGCCCCGGTGGCCAGCAGCGCCAGCACCGCCGCGCCGGCCAGCACCCGGTAGCCGACGAACCAGTACATGTTGTGCCGCAGCAAAAACCGCAGGAACCAGGCCACCGCGGCCAGGCCGACCGCGAACGCGATCCCGGTGGCCACCAGCAGCTGCGGCCCGGTGGCGCTCATCCCCTCGCTGACCGGGTGGAACGCGTCGGGCAGCGAGAACAGCCCGGAGGCGAACACCGCCGGGATGGCCAGCAGGAAGCCGAACCGGGCCGCCAGTTCGCGGTCCAGCCCGAGGAACAGCCCGGCGCTGATGGTCGCCCCGGACCGCGACACCCCGGGCACCAGGGCCAGGGTCTGGGCCAGGCCCACCACGATGGCGTCGCGGTAGGTCAACTGCTCGACGTGGCGGGTTTGCCGGCCGAGGTATTCGGCGGCGGCGATCACCGCGGCGAACACCACCAGCGCGGTGGCCACCACCCACAGATTGCGCACCCCGGACCGGATCTGGTCCTTGCACAGCAGGCCCAGCACGCAGATCGGGATGGTGCCGATGATGACGTACCAGCCCAGCCGGTAGTCGACGCCCCGGTGCGCGGCCACGAACAGCCCGTTGAACCAGGCCTTGACGATGCGGGCGATGTCGCGGGCGAAGTACACCAGCACCGCGACCTCGGTGCCCAGCTGGGTGACCGCGGTGAACGAGGCACCGGCGTCGTCGTCGAACCACAGCCGCGACACCAGCGCCAAATGCCCGGACGAGGACACCGGCAGGAATTCGGTCAACCCCTGCACCACCGCCAACACCACGACCTGCAACCAAGACATCGGCGGGGCGGCTGACACGACGACGACCGTACCGTGTGCGGGTCGCGGCACGGGACTGGCGTCGGCGCGTCGCGCGCCGCACACTGGTACACACCGACTCACCGATCACGCCGAACCCGGGGACCGCGCGAGCCGTATTACCTTCCGGAAGGTTGGTGATGGACGTTCCGGAAACCGGCGCCATGCGGCTGCTGTATGACCAACACGCGGCAGCGCTATGGCGTTATGCGTTCCGGCTGACCGGCGACCGGTCCCGCGCCGAGGATGTGGTGCAGGAGACGCTGCTGCGGGCCTGGCAGCATCCCGAGGTCGTCGACGACATCGCCCGCTCGGCGCGCGCCTGGCTGTTCACCGTCGCGCGCAACCTGGTCATCGACGAAAGCCGCAGCGCCCGCTTCCGTTCCGAAAACCGGCCGCGCGCCGCCGGCGCCCTGGAGCGCCCCGGCCCCGACGAGGCCGCGCCGGCGCTGGACCGGATGCTGGTTTCGGACGCGTTGGCGCAGCTGTCCGCCGAACACCGGGCCGTGGTGCGGCGCTCCTACTATCAGGGCTGGAGCACCGCCCAGATCGCCGCCGATCTGGGCATCGCGGAGGGCACGGTGAAATCCCGGTTGCATTACGCGCTGCGCGCGCTGCGCCAAACACTGCAGGAGATGGGGGTGGTGAGCCGATGACACCCACACCTCACCTCGGCGTGTCCCGCAACGGCGACGGCCACCCCTACGCGACCTGGGATGCCGCCTACGTGCTGGGGTCGCTGTCGGCGGCCGACCGCCGCGAGTTCGAGGGACACCTGGACCGGTGTTCGGCCTGCCGGCGTGCGGTCAGCGAACTGGCCGACCTGCCCGCGGTGCTGGCGCTGCTGGCGCCCGACGAGGTCGCCGCCCTCGACGTGAACGGCCACCCGGTGGCGGCGCCGGCGGGTCTGCTGGTGGCGGTGTCGGGCAACGGATCCCCGCTCGGCTCGGCGCAGCCGGAACAGACCGTCTTCCCGTTCTTCCGGACCGGGAATTACGCGCCGGTGCCCGACGAACTGACCGCCTTCGATCTGCCGGTGGACGGCGCCATCCCGGCCGAGCTGACCGGCTGGTATCTGCGCAACGGGCCGAACCCGCGGGTGGCCAGAGGGCATTGGTGCGTCGGCGACGGCATGGTGCACGGGATCCGGTTGGAGAACGGCCGCGCCGCCTGGTACCGCAACCGCTGGGTGCGCACCGACAGCTTCGAGCACCCGGCGCCGGTGTACGGCGCCGACGGCAGCCGCAACCTGCGGTCCAGCCTGGCCAACACCCACGTGGTGCGGCACGCCGGCAAAACCCTGGCGCTGATGGAAACGTCGCTGCCGTACCAGATCAGCACCGAGCTGGAAACGTTGGGCGCCTACGATTTCGGCGGCAAACTCGCCGACGCGATGAACGCCCACCCCAAGATCTGCCCGACCACCGGCGAGCTGCACTTCTTCGGGTACGGCTCCCTGGTGGCGCCGCACGTCACCTACCACCGCGCCAACGCCGACGGCGAGCTGATCATCAGCCGGCCGATCGACGTGCCGGCGCTGACCTTGATGCACGACTTCGCGCTGACCGCCGAACACGTCGTGTTCTTGGATCTGCCGCTGCTGTTCGACCTGGACCTCGCGCTGGCCATGGGCGAGAACCCGGATGTGCCCTACCGGTGGAACGACGGCTACGGCGCCCGGCTGGGGGTGTTGCGCCGCGGCGACCCGTACGGTGAGCTGCGTTGGTTCGACGTCGACCCGTGCTACGTGTTCCACCTGGCCAACGCCTACGACGGCCCCGACGGCGAATCCATTGTGCTGCAGGTGATCCGCTACCCGGAGCTGTGGCGGGACGACCGCACGTTCGACACCGACGCGACGCTGTGGCGCTGGCGCATCGACCTGCGGACCGGCACCGTGCAGCAGACCCAGCTCGACGACCGCGCGGTGGAGTTCCCGCGGATCGACGACCGGCGATCCGGGCGCCCGGCGCGCTACGCCGTGGCCGTCGGCAGCCACGGGTTGGTGCGCTACGACCTGGAGCGCGGCACCGCCGACGAACACCGGTTCGGCGGCGACGGCCCACCCGGGGCCGCCGACGAGGCGATCTTCGTCCCGGCCGGCGGGTCGCCCGACGACGAGGCGGCCGGCTGGTATTTGAGCTACGTCTACGACCCGGCCCGGGACGCCAGCGACCTGGTGATCATCGACGCCGCCGATTTCGGGGGCGAACCCGTGGCCCGGGTGCGGATGCCGCGGCGGGTGCCGCACGGGTTCCACGGGAACTGGATCACGGACTGACCGCGCCGCGGTGAACCGGCCGCGGTGGCCAATCGTGTCATCTGCGGGAGGTGAACCACATGCCCACGGTCGCCGGCACGGTAACCCCGCACGACAGCCTGCTGAAGGCGCTCTACGACGAGCACGGCGCCGCGCTGTGGCGGTACGCCCTGCGGCTGACCGGCGACCGGTCCCGCGCCGAGGACATCGTTCAGGAAACCCTGCTGCGGGCCTGGAAACATCCGGAGGTCGCCGGGGCCACCGCCCGCGCCTGGCTGTTCACCGTCGCCCGCCACCTGGTCATCGACCACAGCCGCAGCGCACGGGTGCGCAATGAGGTCGGTTCGCTGGAGGACACCCCCGAGCGGGCCGGGCCCGATGAGGTCAACGCCACGCTGGACCGGATGTTGATCGCCGACGCGCTGACCCGGCTCTCGGCCGACCACCGCGCGGTGATCTGCCGCTCGTACTACCGGGGTTGGAGCACCGCCCGGATCGCCGACGATCTCGGGATCGCCGAGGGCACCGTGAAATCGCGGCTGCACTACGCGGTGCGGGCGCTACGGCTGGCTCTGCAGGAAATGGGGGTGACCCGATGAGGCTTGGTCACAAATACGAGACGTGGGACGCCGCCTACGTGCTGGGGTCGCTGTCGGCGACCGATCGGCGCGAGTTCGAAGCCCACCTGGGTGGGTGTGCGACCTGCCGCGCGGCGGTCACCGACCTCAGCGGCATGCCCGCCCTGCTCTCGCAGCTCGACCGGAATGTGGTGGCCTCCATCGAGGAGGTCAGCGACACCGAGGCCCCGCCGGCGCAGTTGCGGACGTCGCTGCTGGCGGCGGCCCACTCGCGTCGGCATCGGCTGCACCTGACCTGGGTGGGCACCGCCGTCGCCGCCGCGGCGGTGGCCGTCGCGGTGTTCGTCGGCGGCCACTCGGTGCCGTCCGCGCCGGCCCCGCAGACCACTGTCGCGGCGCTGCCGATGGCCCAGGTGCACACCGCGCTGCTGGCCTCCACCGTGTCGCTGAGCGATCAGGGCTGGGGGACGCTGATCGAGCTGCGCTGCGTGTGCCTGGCCGAGGCCAACGCCCCGCACGACACGTTGGCGATGGTGGTGGTGGGTCGCGACGGCAGCCGCAGCCGGCTGGCCAGCTGGGTGGCGCATCCCGGACACACCGCCACCCCGTCGGGCAGCACGTCGCTGCCGGTCGAGCGGATCGCGTCGGTGCAGGTGGTCTCCGCCGACAGCGACCAGGTGCTGCTGCAGCGCACCCTGTGACCGCTCAGCGCGCCAGCGTGCGGACCACGCCGCCGAACACCCCGGGCAGCGCCGCGCAGGCCGGCACGACGGCGCAGCGCGCGGCGCGCGGGGCGCTGGCCAACACCAGCGCCCGGGTCAGCAGCCGGTACTGGCGGGTGATCCGGCACCAGGCCCGCTCGTAGGACGCCGGGGCGTCCTCGACGATCGCGGTCACCGCGGCGCCGGCCTGTTTGACGGCCAAGCTGATGCCCTCGCCGGTCAACGCGTCCTCGTAGCCGGCGGCGTCGCCCACCAGCAGCACCCGGCCGGCGACCCGGCGGGCCACCACCTGGCGCAGCGGCCCGCAGCCGCGGGCCCGGGCGCGGTCGTGGCCCTGCAGGTGCTGCGCCAGCCACGGGAACCAGTCCAGGTCGGGACGGTGCCGAGACAGGATGGCCACCCCGACCAGGTCGGTTTGCACCGGCGTCACATACGCTTCGCCCCACCGCGACCAGTGCACCTCGACGGACTCCGACCATGCCGGCACCGTGTAGTGCCAGCGCACCCCGTAGCGCCGCGGGGTGCCGGCCACCGCCGGGATGCCCACCGCGCGGCGCACCGCGGAATGCAGCCCGTCGGCGCCGATCAGCCAGCGGGCGCGGATCCCGGCCGCGGCCACCCCGGCCGCGTCCTGCTCGACCCGGCCCACCCGGGCGGCAACCCATTGGGTGCCTTGGTCTTTGGCACGTGCGGTGAGCGCGGCGTGCAAGGTGGTGCGGCGCACCCCCCGGCCGCACCGGTCGCCGAACGCCGCGTGCGCCCGCTGCCGCTCACCGACG
The DNA here is from genome assembly GCF_001854525.1 of Mycobacterium talmoniae. Lineage (NCBI taxonomy): Bacteria > Bacillati > Actinomycetota > Actinomycetes > Mycobacteriales > Mycobacteriaceae > Mycobacterium > Mycobacterium talmoniae. The sequence goes on along the minus strand of NZ_MLQM01000157.1, from coordinate 3,567 downwards.
TAGGCGATGCCCGCCAACGGCATCCCGGCCGGGTCCACGCCGAGCGCAGCCAGCGCGGCCACCCCGCCGGGCATCAGGCCTTCGCCGCACGCCTTGTCGATCGGATCGGTCCGCGGTTCGGCCACGATCACCGAAAGTCCTTGCCGGCGTGCGTATAACGCGGCGGCCAGCCCGCCGGGCCCGCCGCCGGCGATCAGCATGTCGGCGTCGTAGGTCGTCATGCGTAGCCCAACGCGGCGTTTTCCGCCCGCAGCCGCACGGTCAGCACCGCCGCGTTGGCGACGGCGAAACCGGCCGCGGTCAGCCAGGCGGTGTGCACCAGCGGCAGCGCCAGCCCCTCGGCCGTCACCGCCAGGTAGTTGGGGTGGTGCAGCCAGCGGTAGGGGCCGCGATGCACCAGCGGGGCCCGCGGCAGCACGATCACCCGGGTGTTCCACCGCCGGCCCAGGGTGGCGATGCACCACCAGCGCAACGCCTGGGCGGCCGCCACCACCGCCAGCATCGGCCAGCCCAGCCGCGGGAGGAACCCGCGGTGGGCCGCCCACACCTCGATCAGACAGCCGGCCAACAACCCGGCGTGCACGGCCACCAGCGCCGGGTAGTGGCCGGCGCCGACCTCCACCCCACCGTGGGCGAACGCCCACCGCGCGTTGCGGCGCGCCACCCACAGCTCGGCCAGCCGTTCCAGTCCGACCGCGACCAGCAGCAGCGTGTACATCGGCTACCAGCGCAGCAGGACGAGTTCGGAGCAAAACGCCGGCCCCATCGCGATCATCACCCCGATGGATCCCGGCGGCGGCGGGTCGGCCAGGGTGTCGCGCAGCACGTCGAGCACCGACACCGAGGACAGATTGCCGTTGTCGCGTAACGACTTTCGGGTGGCATCCAGCGCGTCGTCGGGCAGGTCCAGGCCGTTCTCGACGGCCTCGATCACCCGCGGACCGCCCGGATGGCAGATCCAGCGGTCGACGTCGGCGGTGACCAGGCCGTGGTCGGCGAGGAATTCGCGGACGTCTTCGCCGAGATATTTTTCGGCGACGGTCGCCACGTCGGCGGACAGGATGATCCGGAACCCGTCGCTGCCGATGTGCCAGCCCATCACGTCCTCGGTGTCCGGATACAGGTGGCTGCGGGTGGCCAGCACCGTCGGTCCCGCCGCCGCGCGGTCGGCGCCGGTGGCGACCACCGCGGCGGCGCCGTCGCCGAACAGGCTGGACGCCACCAGGTTGGCGACCGAATGGTCGTCGCGCTGAATGGTCAACGAGCACAGCTCCACCGCGAGCAGCACCGCGACGTGGCCGGGGAAGGCGCGCAGGTAGTCGTGCATCCGGGCGACGCCGGCGGCGCCGGCGACACAGCCCAGGCCGAACAGCGGCACCCGTTTGACGTCGGGGCGCAACCCGATCCGGGTCGCCAGCCGCGCCTCCAGGGTGGGCACCGCCAGCCCGGTCACCGTGGTGGAGAACACGATGTCGACCTCGGCGGGCGTGATCCCGGCGTCGTCGAGCGCCGAGGTCAGCGCCCGCTCACCGAGTTCGAGCGCCACGTCCAGATAGGCGTCGTTGGCTTCGGTGAAGCCGCGCAACTTGGGGTAGCGCCAAAGTGGCAGCGCCAGTTGGCGCGACGCCACGCCGCTGGTGGCGGCGAAGCGCCGAAACTCCGGCCCGGCGAAGCCGGCCAGCGCCGCCGCCGTTTCGTCTTGGCTGTATCGGTGCCGCGGCAGCGCGACGGCTGCGGCGGCGATGGCAGGCGAGGTAGTCACATTGGGGGGTACGGCATCACCGGTCCACCAGTTCACCTTTCGGGCCGGATTCGCCGTGACCGGACACCGACTGAACGATGCGGCCGCCGACTTCGTAACTACCAAAAAGGGCGTGATTGCACTGCCGCCGATCACCGGAAGGACCCGTATGTTGCCGCGGATCGCTCGCCTGGCGCTGAGCGCACCGCGGCGGGTGACCGCTGCCGCCGTTCTGGTCCTGATCGCCTCGGCGCTGCTCGGCGCGCCGGTGGCCGGACGGCTGTCGGCGGGCGGCTTTCAGGACCCGGAATCCGAATCCGCCCGTGCCGCGGCGGTTTTGGCGGACAAGTTCGGTCAGATCGATCAGCAGATGCTGATCACCGTGACCGCCGACGACGGCGCCCGCAGCCAGACGGCGCGCGCGGCCGGCACCGACATCGTCGCGGGGCTGCGGTCCTCGCCGTGGGTGTACGGGGTGTCCTCGGCGTGGACCGGGGCGCCGGGGCTGGTGAGCACCGACGGCAAAACCGGCCTGGTGGTCGCGCAGCTGCGCGGCGGCGAGAACGACGCCCAGCATTACGCGCAGGCGCTGGCCGATGCGGTGGTGCACGACCGCGCCGGGGTCACCGTCCGCGCCGGCGGCGACGCGGTGGTCTACGCCCAGATCAACCGGCAGAACCAACGCGACCTGCTGGTGATGGAGTCGATCGCGGTGCCGTTGAGTTTTGTGGTGCTGGTCTGGGTGTTCGGCGGCCTGCTGGCGGCCGCGCTGCCGCTGGCGGTGGGGGCGTTGGCGATCGTCGGGTCGACGGCGCTGCTGCGGCTGATCACGTCCTGGGCCGACGTGTCGATCTTCGCGCTGAACCTGACCACCGCGATGGGGTTGGCGCTGGCCATCGACTACACCCTGCTGATCATCAGCCGCTACCGCGACGAACTCGCCGACGGGGCCGCACCCGATCGGGCGCTGGTGCGCACCATGGTCACCGCCGGGCGCACCGTGCTGTTCTCGGCGACCACCGTCGCGCTGTCGATGGCGGTCATGGTGTTGTTCCCGATGTATTTCCTGAAATCGTTCGCCTACGCCGGGGTGGCGACCGTGGTGTTCGTCGCGGTCGCCGCCATTGTGGTCACCCCGGCGCTGATCGTGCTGCTCGGCGCGCGCCTCGACGCGCTCGACGTGCGCCGGCTGGCCCGGCGGGTGCTGCGGCGCGCCGAGCGGGCGCCGACCCCGGTGCAGCGGCTGTTCTGGTATCGCTGCACCACGGCGGTGATGCGGCGCGCGGTGCCGGTCGGCCTGGCCGGGGTCGCGGTGCTGGTGCTGCTGGGGGTGCCGTTTCTCGGCGTCAAGTGGGGGTTTCCCGACGACCGGGCGCTGCCCCGCTCGGCGTCGGCGCATCAGGTCGGCGACCGGCTGCGGACCGGCTTCGCCGACGATACGTCGGCCACGGTCAGCGCGGTGATACCCGACGCCGCCGGCCTGACCGTGGCCGACCTGGACCGCTACGCCGCCGCGCTGTCCCGGGTGCCCGCCGTGTCGGCCGTGTCCGCGCCCGCCGGCACCTTTGTCGCCGGAGCCAAGGTCGGGCCGCCGTCGGCGCCGACCGGGCTGGCCGACGGCAGCGCGTTTGTCACCGTCGCCAGCACCGCGCCGCTGTTCTCGGCGGCGTCGGACACCCAGCTGGACCGGTTGCACCGGATCGGCGGGCCGGGTGGGCGTTCGGCGTGGCTGGCCGGGGTGGCGCAGACCAACCGGGACAGGGGGGCCGCCATCACCGGGCGGCCGTCGCCTGCGCTGGGGGTGATCGCGGCCATCACCTTTGTGT
>NZ_MLQM01000156.1:0-12600 GCF_001854525.1 Mycobacterium talmoniae | reverse complement strand
CAGCTAGGGCATCCACATGCAGCAGAGCGACCGCGCCCTGGCCGGCCAACCGTGACATCAACCGCGACCGCACCCCAATCAGGTGCAGGCCGTCCGGCACGCTGAGCGCCCCGGCCACCACCGCGGCGGTGATCTCCCCCATCGAATGCCCGATCACCGCGTCCGGAATCACCCCGTAGCAGCGCCATAACTCGGTCAACCCCAACTGCAAGCCCATCAACACCGGCTGCACCCGAGCATCCCCGGCCAGCACGGCACCGTCGGCAAGAATTTGGCGTAGCGAAAATCCCACCTGCTCGACAAACACCGGTTCCAATTCATCGATCGCGGCGGCGAATTCCGGTTCGTCGGCCAGCAATTGCCGGGCCATGCCGGGCCACTGCGAGCCCTGGCCCGAATAGACGAACACCGTGCCCGATCCGCAGTCGCCGTCGTGGGGGATGATCAGACCGTCGGCCGACCGACCGGCGGCCAGCGCGTGCAGCGCGGCCAGGGCCTGGTCGCGGTCCCGCGCACACACCGTGGCGAACCGCGGATGCCGCGCCCGATGATGATTGAGGGTGTGCGCCACCTCGGCCAGCCCCACCCCCGCGCCGGGTCCGGCCATCCACTCGGCCACCACCCCGGCGGTGGCCGCGATCCGCTCCGGCGTCTTACCCGAGACCACCAGCGTGGTCACCGCCGGATCACGGTCCCGGGCGCCGGGATCGGCAAGCGGCGCCTGCTCGATCACCACGTGCGCGTTGGTGCCGCCGAAGCCGAACGACGACACCCCGGCCCGCCGAACCCGGCGCACCGCCGGCCACGGCGCATGGTCGGCCACCACTTTCAGCCGCAGCTCGTCGAACGGAATGTGCGGGTTTGGCGCCTCGAACTGCTGGTTGGGCGGGATCTGGCCGCGGTGCACCGCCAACACGGTCTTGATGAAGCCCGCCACCCCCGCGGCGGCTTCCAAATGGCCCAGGTTGGTCTTGACGGCACCGATCAGCAGGGGGGAATCCGGCGGGCGGCCGCGGCCCAACACCGTGCCGAGGGCACGCGCCTCAATCGGATCCCCCAAGAACGTTCCGGTCCCGTGCGCCTCGACGTAATCCACCTCCTGCGGCGGGATCCCGGCGTTGGTGTAGGCCGCACGCAGCACCGCCATCTGCGCGGCCGGGTTGGGCGCCATCAGCCCGTTGGATCGGCCGTCCTGGTTGATCGCCGACCCCCGCACCACCGCGAGCACCCGATCCCCGTCTCGCAGGGCGTCGCTGAACCGCTTGAGCACCACGACCCCGCAGCCTTCACCCCGCACGAACCCATCGGCGGCGGCATCGAAGGCATGGCAGCGTCCGGTGGGCGACAAGGCGCCGGCTTGATCGAAGCCGTGGAAGACCGCCGGCGACAACAGCAGGTTCACGCCCGCGGCAATGGCCAGCTGGGAGTCCCGCATCCGCAGGCTCTGACACGCCAGATGCACCGCCACCAACGACGATGAGCATGCCGTGTCCACCGCAACCGACGGGCCGCGCAAATCCAGGAAATACGACAGCCGGTTGGCGATGATGCTCAGCGCGCCACCGGTGTTGCTCCAGGCATCAACGGTGGGTAAATCGGTCGACGCCAGATATCCGTATTCGCTGAAGCAGGCGCCGGCGAAGACGCCGGTTTGCGACCGGCGCAGGGTGGTGGGCGGAATTCCGGCGTGCTCCAAGGCCTCCCACGCCACCTCCAGCAGCAGCCGCTGCTGGGGGTCCATCTTGGCGGCCTCGCGCCGGGAGATCTCGAAGAAGTCGGCGTCGAAGGCGTCGATGTCGGTGAGGAACGAGCCCCACCGCGTGGTGCGGGCCAGCGCCGCCGCCACCTCGGGGGTGCCGTCGTCGAACGCCGACCAGCGCTCGGCGGGAACCTCACCGATCGAGCAGCGCCCGTCCCAGAGGTACTGCCACAACGCGTCGGGCCCGGAGATCCCGCCGGGAAACCGGCACCCCAGACCGATGACGGCGATCGGCTCGTCCCGTGCGCCGCGATCGTCGGCGGGCACCGGCTCGAACCCGCAGTCCGGTTCGGCGGCGGTGAGAAAACCCACCAGCGCGTTGATGGTGGGATGCTGCCAAAACTCCACCGGCGAGATGGGCCGGCCGAGCAGTTCCGCGAGTTCGCCGGACAGCACCACCGCGTCCCGGGAGCCCACGCCCAAATCGTTCAGCGACAGATCGAAGTCGATTTCGTCGGGGGCGCAACCGATATTCGTCACCAGGTAGTCGACCAGCCAGTTGCGCAGCGCGACATCATCCTGGATCGATACCGTCATGGCGTCACGTCCAGCCGGTCGAACTGTCCCGCCCGGTAACCCTCGACACAGGCGGATCGACGAATCTTGCCGCTGGTGGTGATCGGGATCGCACCGGGTGCCACAAACACGACGTCGGCGACCCGCACCCGATGGATGTGCGCAACCGCCGAGATGACCGCCCGCTTCAGCGCACGCAGTTTCTGCTGGTGCTCGTCAGCGGAGTCCCCCCGCTGCTTGACCTCGACGATGGTGACCAGGTGCTCGGTCCGACCGTCGGGCACCGAGATGGCCGCAACCCGCCCGCGGGTGAGTTCTTGAATGCTGGCCTCGATGTCGTCGGGATAGTGATTGGACCCGTCCACGATCAGCAGATCCTTGATCCGGCCGATGATGAACAGCTCGCCCTCGGAAATGACGCCCAAATCCCCGGTGCGCAACCACCCCCCGCCCGGCGTTGCACTGGCCGGGTTCACCAACCGTGCGCCGAAGGTCCGCTCGGTTTCCCGCGGGTTGTGCCAATATCCGGGGGAAACGTTTTGCCCGTGCACCCAGATCTCGCCGACTTTGCCGGCCGGGTTCTCGGTCCGGGCCTCCGGATCGACGATGCGCACGGTGGTGGACCGGCTGGTGCCGTGACCGACGAGTTCGGTGCTGCCGACCGCCTCGCTGCGGCACGGCCGGGCATGGCCCTTGGACAACTTCTCGTAGTCGAAGCGCACCAGCTGGGCCGGGTGGCCCCGGTCCGCGGTGGCCACATAGACGGTGGCTTCCGCAAGACCGTAGGAGGGCCGCACCACCGATGGCTTGAGATTGAATCGAGCGAAGCGCTCGGTGAAAGCCCGCAGGGTGGCGGCATGGACCCGTTCGCTGCCGCTGGCGATCCCGATCACCTCACCGAGATCCAAGCCGGCCAGGTCGGCGTCCGTCGTTCTCTTCGCGGTCAGTTCAAACGCGAAATTGGGTGCGGCGGAGAAGGCTTTGTTACTGGTGGCCAGGGCCTGCATCCAGCGAGCCGGCCGCTGCAGGAACGACATCGGGCTCATCAGTACCGCGCGACGCCCGCACACCAGCGGCGCGCAGATCCCTTTGATCAGGCCCATGTCGTGAAAGAACGGCAACCACGACACCAGCACGAAATCCGGAGGCATCACGCCACCCAGATAGTCCGAAAATGCTTGCTGGATATCGGTGATCACGTTGGTGTGCGTGACGATGACGCCCGCCGGCCGGCGGGTCGATCCCGACGTGTACTGCAGGTACGCGGTTCGCGGAACCGCGGGCCGAACCGGGCCGAGATCGTGTGGCGAGTCCACGTCGAGCAAGTCGACCTCGAGGACTTCCGGCGCCGGTTTATTGCCCTCGCGTTGTGCGTACGGTGCGATATCGCCCGCCGCCGAACAGGACGACGTGGTGAGAATGACCGTCGGCGAGCAATCCCGCAACGCCGACGAAATGCGCTCGTCGTGGACGCCGGACTGCGGTACCGACAACGGAACCGCGATGAACCCCGCTTGCAGCGCACCGAGGAAGGCCACGATGTAGTCGAGCCCCTGGGGTGCCAGGATGGCGGCCCGATCACCGGTCGCCCCGCAGGCTCGGAGCTCGTCGGCAACGACGCGGGCTCGGCGCTGGACTTGCGCCCAGGTGAGGCTTTCGGAGAATCCGTTCGGATCGATCTGGTAGTCGATGAAGGTGTACGCCGTCGCGTCGGGTTGCCGGCTGGCTCGCTCCTGGAGCACCGCCGTGAGGGAGTCCTCAGCCATGGTGACATCGCCGCCTCTCATTTCGCTGTGAGTCAGGTTGCGCTTGCCGAGTGTTGCGCGCACGAGTAGCGCACTACCTGTTGCCGTCCGGGGCCCCGGGGGACCCGCGGGGCCTGAGCCGCGGCGCGCGTCATGCGGGGAGCCTAGGGCCTTTTCCCTGGTAACAGCGGGTATCGCCGCAGGTAGAGTAGTTGCCGGTGACACGTCGAGTACGGGCTGAAAATCCCTAGGGTAGGCGGCCGTGAGCCGTAGAGTAGTCGGCGGGCGAGCCTAGGGTAGTCCCGCAAAAGGTGGTTGCTGGGGCCCGGTGTTAGTCCTCGGCGTGGTCCGGGGTGAGCAGGGCGATCAGCTGCTCGCGGGTGTTGATGCCGAGTTTGGCGAAAATCCGGTACAGATGCCCGTCGATGGTGCGCACCGACACGATCAGCCGATCCGCGATCTGACGATTCGACCACCCCGACGCCACCAGGGTGGCGATCTCGCGCTCCCGCTCGGTGATCGGCAACGGCCGCGCCGCGGCCACCGTGGCCGGCGTCCGCAGCCCACACCGGCCGGCCAACCGGTCCGCCCGCGTCGAGGACCCGATCTCCTTACCCCGATGCCCACCGCGGGCATGTTCGGCCGCCGCCTGCGCCGCCGCATCCGCGGCCAACGCCAACGCCCCCACCTCCACAAACCCATCCGCCGCCGCATCCAACAAATCACCATCATGGCCGGCCAGCCCCCGCGCATGCCCGGCCATCCCGGCCGCCAACGGCGTACCCAACACCGCCGCCAACTCCTCCAACCGCGCCGCACACGACCGATCCCCCAACCGCACCGCGGCATGCAACGCGCCCACCTCCAGCGCAGGCATTCCGGATTGCTGTGCGATCTGGGCGGCCCGCTGTGCGTGCGTCCGCGCGGCGGTGGTGTGCCCCGCCGCGGCGCGTTCCCAGGCCCGCGCCAACTCCAATTCCGGCAACAGCACGGCGGCTTGGGGCCCGTAGCTTTGCTCGGCGATCCGCAGCGTGGCCGCTGCGGCCGCGGCGTCGCCCCGCATGCCCTCGGCCTGGGTGCACCACGCCGCGGTCAGCATCGTCCACAGCGAGGGGAAACCGTCCGACAATGCCGATATCGAATCGTGAAAGGCCGCACTGGCCGGTCGCAGTGCACCGCCGGCAAGCTCCACCAGGCCGCGGATGGCCGCGACCATGGCATCGCCGGCCGGGATACCGGCGGCCATCGCCGAGTAGCGTTCCCACACCCGCTCGGCTTCCCGATAATCGCCGGCCGCCATCGCCGCCACCGCCTCGGCGACCCCGATGGCGAACCGTTGCGGTCCCGATTCGCTGAGCGCGGCCGCCCGCAGCCCGGCATCGGCGACCGCGCGGACCTCGTCGAACCGGCCGACCAGCCCCAGCCCGTACGCGGTGGGCGCCGCCGCCCACACCGTGGCCAGCGGCAGTACCTCCGCGGTGCACAGCGACGGCCCAGTTTCGATCGCCATCTCGAGATCCCCGGAGAAGAACGCGAACAACACGTCCAGGGCGGTGGTCAGCTGGACCATGGGCTGCGCGCCGACCCGCTCGCGCACATCGACGAGTTGCCGCCGGGCGGAGTCGACTTGCCCGCAGTTGAAGAACAGGTTCGCCGCCCGCAGACAGCCCCACTGTGCGGTCAGCGCCGCGTCACTTCCTTCGGGATCGGCCTCGGCCAGCACCGCCTCGGCCTCGTCGCCGCGGCCCTGCCAGCTCAGCGCGCTGGCCAGCACCAGCGCAGCCGGCAGACCACCGCCGTGCTCGAACGCGAAGCGACCCAGCTCCTCGCTCGACGCGGTGTTGGCCATGGTCAGCGCGCAGGACGCCGCCTCGGTGATCACGCCGAGGTCCGGCGCCAAATCGCTGCGCATCATGAACTGAGCCAGCTGGATCCGGGTGCGCACATCGGGCACCCGAGACTGCTGCTCCAGGGCCTGCATTTGCTTGCGAAGGTGTTGTGCCAGCATGCCGTTGAGCTGCCGCGTGCGCACCACCCCGGCGTGTTGGATGGCTGTTTCGCCCATGACGGGATGCAGTAACCGAGCCACGGTGTGCGATTCGTCAGCGACCAACTGAATCAGGCCGCGGCGCTCCAGTTTTGCCACTGCGTCGGCGTCACACAGCCCACGCAGGGTTTCCCAGTCCAAGACCTCCGCAGCGGCCACGATCTCGACCGCATCCAATTCCTCAGCGGTCAAAGACCGTAACCGAAATTCCAACAGGTCGCTGAGCTGACGGTCGGGGCGTAACGGCGCGCGAAGTTGCCAGCCGGTTCGGGTTTGCACCAGCACCCCGCTGTCCCGACCGGCGCTCAGTAGACCGCGCAGCAGCAACACATTTCCTGCCGTCCGGCGGTGCAACTCGTTGATCAGCCGGGCATCCACGGCACCCCCGAGCACGGCGCGCACCAGATCCTCGGTCTGCTGTGGGGTGAACGCCTTGACCTCTAAGCGCCGTAGCAGCCACTCTTTCCATAGTGCGGTCACCGCATCGGGCACCATGTTGCCGGATCGGATCGTCACGATCAATCGGCCAATACCGCCCGCGGCCAACTGGTACAGCAATGACGCCGATAGGGGGTCGAGTAGCTGGGCGTCGTCGACCATCACGACCAGATTCTCTTCCTGCTCCAGGGTGCGCTGCGCGGTGGCCAACATGACGGCGGGTTCCTGGGCGGCGTCGAGAGTCATCAACCAATAGAAGGCGCCCAGCGGCACCGCACTGCCGGTCTCGGTGCCCAGCGCGAAACGCAAAGTGAACCCGCGCGACTCAAGGGTTTCGGCGAGGCTATGCGCCAACGTGGACTTGCCGACCCCGGCCTCGCCCACCAGAACGACACCTCGGTAGTCGGTGGAATCGTCGAATGCGGCGAGCGCCTGGTGAACCTCGGTATCGCGGCCCACCATTGGCCATCCCGACCGGGCATCCGTTGGCACCTGGCGCCCCCTGGCTCACATCCTTTCCGCAGCGAACCAGACGTTACTCCGGTACCCGACTGAGCCGCGCCGTTTCGCGCTTAGGCGAACGCCTCCACCGGCGGGCAGGAGCACACCAGATTGCGGTCGCCGTAGGCACCGTCGATGCGGCGCACCGGCGGCCACACCTTGGGCCGAAACGCGGCGCCGAGCGGGTAGGCGGCTTCCGCGCGGGTGTACGGGTGATCCCAGTCCGCGGCCAGCAGGCAGGCCGCGGTGTGCGGGGCGCCGCGCAGCGGGTTGTCGTCGACCGGCCACTCTCCCGAGCCGACCCGGTCGATCTCGGCCCGGATCGCGATCATCGCGTCGCAGAACGCGTCGAGCTCGGCCAGGCTCTCGCTTTCGGTGGGTTCCACCATCAGCGTGCCGGCCACCGGGAAGCTCATTGTCGGGGCGTGGAACCCGTAGTCGGCCAACCGTTTTGCCACATCGTCGACGGTCACCCCGGTGGCTTTGGTGATCGGCCGCAGATCGAGGATGCATTCGTGGGCGACCATGCCGTTCTCGCCGGTGTAGAGCACCGGGTAGTACTCGTCGAGCCGGCGCGCGATGTAGTTGGCCGCCGCGATCGCGGTCAGCGACGCCGCCCGCAGCCCGTCGGGGCCCATCATCCGGATGTAGGCCCAGGTGATCGGCAGGATCGACGCCGACCCGTACGGCGCGGAGGACACCGGGCGCCCGCCGGGCAGTTCCGGGGCCAACGGGTGCCCGGGCAGGAACTCCGCCAAATGCGCCCGGGCGGCCACCGGCCCCACCCCGGGCCCGCCGCCGCCGTGCGGGATGCAAAACGTCTTGTGCAAGTTGAGGTGGCTGACGTCGCCGCCGAACTTGCCGGGCCGGGCCAGCCCGACCAGCGCGTTGAGGTTGGCGCCGTCGACGTACACCTGACCGCCGGCGTCGTGGGTGGCCGCGCAGATCTCGGCGATGTCGTGCTCGTAGACCCCGTGGGTGGACGGGTAGGTGATCATCAGCGCCGCTAGCCGCTCGGCGTGCTCGGCCACCTTGGCCCGCAGGTCGTCGAGGTCGACGTCCCCGTTGTCGCGGCAGGCCACGACCACCACCCGCATGCCGGCCAGCGCCGCCGACGCCGCGTTGGTGCCGTGCGCGCTGGACGGGATCAGGCAGATGTCGCGGTGCGCCTCCCCGCGGCTGGCGTGATAGTCGTGGATGGCCAGCAGGCCCGCGTACTCGCCCTGCGAGCCGGCGTTGGGTTGCAGCGACACCGCGTCGTAGCCGGTGATTGCGACCAGCCAGCCCTGCAGCTGGGCGATCAGCTGGCGCAGCCCGGGGGTGTCGGCGGCGGGGGCGAACGGGTGCTGGCGGGCGAAGCCCGGCCAGGTGATCGGCTCCATCTCGGCGGCGGCGTTGAGTTTCATGGTGCACGACCCCAGCGGAATCATGCTGCGGTCCAACGCGATGTCCTTGTCGGCCAGCGCGCGCAGATACCGCATCATCGACGTTTCGGTGCGGTAGCTGGTGAACGCCGGGTGGGTCAGGAACTCCGAGGTGCGGGTCGCGATGCCGGCGCACTTGGGCTCGGCGGGTGCCACCCCGAAGGCCTCCAGCACGGCGGCGATGTGCGCGTCGGTGGTGGCCTCATCGCAGGCCACCGACACGTGGTCGGCGTCGACCCGCCACAGGTTGATGCCGTGGGCCTTGGCGGCGGCGATGACCTGGTCGGCGCGGCCGGGGACCCGGGCCAGCACGGTGTCGAAGTAGCGGTCGTGCACCACCGCGTCGCCGAGCGCGCCGGCGATCTGCTCGGCCTGGTGATGCACCCGGCGGGCGATCGCGGTCAGCCCGTCGGCGCCGTGGTAGCTGGCGTACATCGCGGCCAGCACCGCCAGCAGCACCTGCGCGGTGCAGATGTTGGACGTCGCCTTATCGCGGCGAATGTGCTGCTCGCGGGTCTGCAGCGCCAATCTGAACGCCGGCGCGCCGTCGGCATCCACCGACACCCCGACCAGCCGGCCCGGCAGCTGCCGGGCGTGGTTGGCGTGCACCGCCAGATAGCCGGCGTGCGGGCCACCGAAACCCATTGGCACCCCGAAGCGTTGGGTGCTGCCGAACGCGACGTCGGCGCCGATCTCGCCGGGCGGGGTGATCAGCGTCAACGCCAGCAGGTCGGCGCCGATCGCCACCAACGCGCCGCGGTCGTGGGCCTGGGCCACCAGCGCGGCCCAGTCGGTGACCCGGCCGCTGGCCCCGGGCAGTTGGGCGAGAACCCCGAAGAACTCGCCGTCGGGCAGCCCGTCACGCAGGTCGGCGGCGACGATCTCGATGCCCAGCGGCTCGGCGCGGGTCGCCAACACCGCCGCGGTCTGGGCGAACACGTCCACGTCGACGACCAGCCGGTCGGCCACCTTGCCGCGCACCGCCCGGTGCATCAACGTCATGGCCTCGGCGGCGGCGGTGCCCTCGTCGAGCATCGACGCGTTGGCGACTTCCAGGCCGGTCAGGTCGGCGACCATGGTCTGGAAGTTCAGCAACGCCTCCAGCCGGCCCTGGCTGATCTCCGGCTGATACGGCGTGTAGGCGGTGTACCAGGCCGGGTTCTCCAGGATGTTGCGGCGCAGCACCGGCGGGGTGATGGTGTCGTAGTAGCCCTGCCCGATCATCGACACCGCGACCGTGTTGGTCTCGGCCATCGCCCGCAATTCGGCCAGCGCCTCGGCCTCACCGACCGCCGGCGGCAGCACCTCCAGGCCCGGCGCCGTGCCGTGGGTCAGCGGGTCGAGGATCCCGGCCGGCAGCGCCTTGGCCGCCAGCTCGTCGAGGGAGGCGACGCCGATGACGTCGAGCATGGCGGTGATCGCGGCGGCGTCGGGGCCGAGGTGGCGGTCGGCGAAGCGGAACTCGGTGTGCTCGGTCATCTGCGACTCCTGACACAGGTAGAGGACGGTGTTCCTCTCCCTCTGTCGCTGCCCGCACCGGGCGCCTGAGAGATTCGGCGCCCGTGCTGGGGGCCTTTCCCCATCGGCGGGTGACCCGCGGTCACCGCTTTCCAGAGGCATCGGATCTCGGCGCGGTCCGGGGGCCTGAGAGGTTGACGGAGAGGTGTTGCTCCTTCGGCGTCCGTGACTGGCCGTCACGGAACTCTCCCGCGCGAGACGATGCAGCGTCGAGTTTACCGGGGCGCTTCCCCGGCCGCGCTCCCCGTCGCGAACGTGCACAAATGTACGGCTACAGCCGCCAAGACCTGGCAGTTTGCGCACGCTCGCGGGTGAGGCGCGGTGGGAGCGGGGAGAAAGCTAGCCGATTTTGCGGTCGCGGTGCTTGCGGCGGGTGGCCAGCTCGTCTTCGGGCGCGGCGATCGACTCGCCGCCGTCGGCGCGCTCCCCGGGGAAGTCGGCGATGGCGCCGGTCAGCTCCCGCATCGCCCCGGACACCGCGATACCGAACACGCCCTGCCCGCCCTGCAGCAGGTCGACGACCTCCTCGGCGGAGGTGCATTCGTAGACGGTGGTGCCGTCGGAGAACAGGGTGATGTTGGCCAGGTCCTGCACACCGCGCTGGCGCAGATGGTCGACCGCGACGCGGATGTTGTGCAGCGAGATCCCGGTGTCGAGCAGCCGCTTGACGATCTTGAGCACCAGGATGTCTTTGAACGAGTACAGCCGCTGGCTGCCGGATCCGGCGGCCCCGCGGATGGAGGGCACCACCAGCGAGGTGCGTGCCCAGTAGTCCAGCTGGCGGTAGGTGATGCCGGCGATCTGGCAGGCGCTGGGGCCGCGGTAGCCGACCAGCTCATCGGGCACCGAATCGTCGGGGAACAGGCCGGGCTGCACGGGTTCGCTCGGTTCAGCCGGGCCGGAATGGTCAGCAAGGTCCAGCTGTTCTTGGCGTGGCTGCTCGCCCACGATGCTTCCTCTCGCCGATCGCGCTCGTTGTCACTGGCTAGCCAGCGGCCGCGTGTGCTCTAGCCCGAGTGGTTGTGAGCATACGCTTTTCGACAGGCTGTCGTGCCCCTTGAACCCGTCAAGTTGCCTTCAAAGTATGGCCGCCGCGGCGGGCTGGCGAAGCTACCGGACGGGCGTGTCGAGGCTAAAGTCCCAGATGAGACGCATCCGTGATATTTGGTAGCGCGGCTGACGGCCCGCATCATCGCCGGGCTAGGTGGCCTTGAAGTCGTCCGGGGAGACGCTGTCCAGGAATTCCTTGAACTTCTCGACTTCGTCCTCGCGGACCGCGCCGCTGGGTTCCTCGTCGTTCTCGTCGGGGATCAGCAGACCCGCCTCGGCCAGGACGGCCTCCTCGACGTAGATCGGCACCCCGACCCGCAGCGCGATCGCCACCGAGTCCGACGGCCGCGCCGACACGGTGATGTTGCGGTCGAACACCAGGTCGGCGTAGAAGGTGCCTTCCTGCAGATCCACGATCCGCACCTCTTTGAGGGAATGCCCCAGCGCACCAATGAGATCGCGGATCAGGTCGTGGGTCAGCGGGCGCGCCGGCTCGACGCCTTGCTGTTCGAGGGCGATCGCGGCCGCCTCGGCCTGGCCGATCCAGATCGGCAGGTATCGGTCACCGTTGGCCTCGCGCAGCAAGAGCACCGGCTGGTTCTGCGGCTGCTCGACGCGAATGCCGACCACGCGAACTTCACCCATCTGTGCCTGCCCTCCGCTACGTCTGAAACCAGACCTGGTGCAACGCCAAGCCGTCGTAGAAAGTCTAGTCCTCAGCGGTGCAAGGCGTCGCGCACCGCCGACTTGACCAACGAGGTGTGCAAGGTGATCGCCAGGGCGGCCACCTCGCGCGCCAGGTCGTCGGCGCGGTCGCGGGCACCGGCCTTGTTGGCCTTGACCACCGGGCCGGCGATCTGCGCGATCAGGTCCGACTGGCGGTCGGCGGCCGAGCGGAACGCCCGCAGATGCCGGGGCTCCACGCCGTATTCGGCCAGCGCCCGCGCACACTGCAGGATCACCACCGCGTGCTCGTCGAAGAAGCCGGCCGGCCCGGTGGTGATCACCCCGGCCTTCAGCAGCGCCGTCAGCAGCTCGTCGTCCACCCCGGACCGCTCCAGCAGGTCCTCCCGGGACAGCCGCACCCGGGTCGGCGCCACCGCCGCCGCGTCGGATCCGGTGTCGGGGGTCGCCGCCACCGAGACCAGCCGCGGCACGCCGTACGGCGACCCGGACAGCGGCAGTTCGCCGTCGGGCTGCGCGTCGAGTTGGGCCTTGATCACCTTCAGCGGCAGGTACTGGTCGCGCTGCGCGGTCAGGATGAAGCGCAACCGGGCGCAGTCGTAGGCGGTGAACCGCCGGTACCCGGACGCGGCGCGCTGCGGAGTGACCAGTCCCTCCGCCTCCAAGAAACGAATCTTGGAGATCGTGACATCAGGGAAGTCGGGTCGGAGCAGATCCAGCACCGCTCCGATTGACATCCCCGCCAGCGCGGGCGTGTCCGGCGCGGTCACTAGCTGCCCGGCCCGGCCTCATTGTCACCGGTCTTCGGACCGGTCAAAAACACCAGCCGGAACTTGCCGATCTGGACTTCGTCGCCGTTGGCCAGCACCGCGGAATCGACCGGCTCCCGGTTGACGTAGGTGCCGTTGAGGCTGCCGA
>NZ_MLQM01000155.1:0-12622 GCF_001854525.1 Mycobacterium talmoniae | reverse complement strand
GGCCCGGGCACCAAGGGGCTGAGCCTGTTCGTGGTGCCGAAATTCCTGCTGGACCCGGAGACCGGCGAGCCGGGGGAGCGCAACGGCGTGTTCGTCACCGGGCTGGAGCACAAGATGGGGCTGAAGGGCGGGGCGCGGTGGGGCGCGGGCGTCGGGGCGGGCGGGGGCCTCGGCGCTCCCGTCGCCAAAGTCCACGGACTCGGCGAGGATGCTCACGCCCTCCTCGGTCACCGACAGAAACCCGCCGTGCACCGCGATCCGCAGATCGTCCTCGTCGTTCCGCTCGACCTTCACCATGGCGTCATCGACGAGTTCGGCGACCAACGGGATGTGCCGGGGCATAATCCCGATCTCGCCGACGGTGGTGCGGGTGAAGATGAAGCTCGCCTTCCCCGACCACACCTTCCGGTCGACGGCGACGATCTCGACATCCAGTTCTGCCACCTCATACCACCTTTCGCCGCCGGGCCGCCATCACAGCTTGGCGCCGAGGCTCTCGGCCTTCTTGGCCAAGTCGTCCAGACCGCCGATCAGGAAGAAGGCCTGCTCGGGCAGGTGGTCGAACTCGCCCTTGCACAGCTTGTCGAACGCCTCGATGGTCTCCTTGAGCGGCACCGTCGAACCGGGCTGGCCGGTGAACTGCTCGGCCGCCATCATGTTCTGGCTCAGGAACCGCTCGATACGCCGCGCCCGGTTCACCAGCTGTTTGTCCTCCTCGGACAGCTCGTCGATACCGAGGATCGCGATGATGTCCTGAAGGTCCTTGTAGCGCTGCAGGATTCGGATAACCTCCTGGGCCACCCGGTAGTGCTCGTCGCCGACCACACCCGGGTCGAGGATGGTCGAGCTGGACGCCAGCGGGTCCACCGCCGGGAAGATGCCCTTGGAGAACACCGCACGGGAGAGCTCGGTGGTGGCGTCCAGGTGCGCGAAGGTCGTCGCCGGCGCCGGGTCGGTGTAGTCGTCGGCGGGCACGTACACGGCCTGCATCGAGGTGATGGACCGGCCGCGGGTCGAGGTGATGCGCTCCTGCAGCTCACCCATCTCGTCGGCCAGCGTGGGCTGGTAGCCCACCGCCGAGGGCATCCGGCCCAGCAGCGTGGAGACCTCCGAGCCGGCCTGGGTGAACCGGAAGATGTTGTCGATGAACAGCAGCACGTCCTGGCCCTGCTCGTCGCGGAAGAACTCGGCCATGGTCAGCGCCGACAGCGCCACCCGCATACGAGTACCCGGCGGCTCATCCATCTGCCCGAACACCAGCGCGGTGTCCTTGAGCACGTTGGCCTCACCGAGCTCGACCCACAGGTCGTTGCCCTCACGGGTCCGCTCCCCCACGCCGGCGAACACCGACGTACCACCGAAGTTTCGGGCGATGCGGTTGATCATCTCCTGGATCAACACGGTCTTGCCCACACCGGCACCACCGAACAGCGCGATCTTGCCACCACGCACGTACGGGGTGAGCAGGTCGACGACCTTCAGCCCGGTCTCCAGCATCTCGGTGCGGGGTTCCAGCTCGTCGAAGGCCGGCGGCTTGCGGTGAATGGCCCAGTGCTCGAAGTCTTTCCCGTAACCCGGCTCGTCCAGGCAGTGACCCAGCGCGTTGAAGACGTGGCCCTTGACCCCGTCACCGACGGGGACCGAGATCGCCTTGCCGGTGTCGGTGACCTCTACGCCACGCACCAGCCCGTCGGTGGGCTGCATGGAGATGGTGCGCACCAGGTTGTCACCCAGGTGCTGGGCGACCTCCAGCGTCAGGGTTTTCGCCAGCGACTCGAACGTGACCTCCGCGTGCAGCGCGTTGAACAGTTCGGGAACGGCACCCCGTGGGAACTCGACGTCGACCACGGGGCCGGTCACCCGCACCACGCGTCCGGCGGTGTCGGCGCCGCCTTTGGCGGTGGACTTTTCAGCGGTAGCAGTCATGATCTTCTTCGCTTCCTTAAGGGGCTTACCTGGCGTCGGCCAGCGCGTTTGCGCCACCGACGATTTCGCTGATTTCCTGGGTGATCTGGGCCTGACGCTCGCGGTTGGCCTCCAGCGTCAGGGCCTTGATCAAGTCGTCGGCGTTGTCGGTGGCCGACTTCATCGCCCGCTGACGCGACGCCAACTCCGAGGCGGCGGCATCCAGCAACGCGGCGTACACGCGGGTGGTCAGATACCGCGGCAGCAGTGATTCGAACAGCGTCGTCGCGTCCGGTTCGAACGAGTACAGGGTGCGCGGTCCGGTTTCCTCCCCGACGTACTCCACCACCATCGGGGCGATCCGGCGCGCCTCGGCCGACTGCGACAGCATCGACTTGAACTCGGTCGCGACGATGTGCAGTTCGTCGACGCCGAGCACACCGTCGGTGCCAGGGTCGTCGCCGTGGTCGTCGGCCCCGGCCAAGAACGTTTTCACCAGCGTCGAGGCGATGGCCGTGGCGTCCTCGTAGCTGGGCCGTTCGGAGAACCCGGTCCACGACTCGGTGATCTTCCAGTTCCGGAAGGTGTAGTAGCTCAACGCTTTGCGGCCGACCACGTAGAGCACCGGGGTCTTGCCCTCCGACCGCAGCAGGGAGAACAGCTCTTCGGCGCGGCGGAAGATGTTGGCGTTGTAGGCACCACACAGACCACGATCCGACGACACCACCAGCACGCCGGCCCGCTTGGGCTCGTCACGCTCGACCAGCAGCGGATGGTCCAGCGCGGCTTCGGCGGCCAACGTGGTGAGCAGCCGGGTGATCTCGACAGAGTAGGGCCGGGCCGCTTCCAGCCGGGCCTGCGCCCGGCCGATACGCGAGGTGGCGATCAGCTCCTGGGCCTTGGTGATCTTTTTGATCGACCCGGCAGAGCGGATGCGTCCCCGCAGTTCGCGAAGTGTGGCAGCCATCGTCCGTTACTTCTTCTTCGGCGCGGGCTTGCGGACCTGTACCGCTTCCTTGCCCAGTTGCTCTTCGTCCAGGGCCTCGACGTGCGCGTCGGGCACCACCGAGCCGCCACCGGTGGCGGCAAAGCCCTTCTTGAACTGGTTGACCACCTCGGTCAGCTTTTCGCTGGCCTCGTCGGAAAGCTTCTTCGACTCACGGATCTCCTTGAGGATGTCCTCCTCGGAGGCCCGCACGTGGTCGAGGAACTCGGTTTCGAAGCGGCCGATGTCCTCGACCGGCACCGAGTCCAGGTGACCGCCGGTACCCAGGAAGATCGACACCACCTGCTCCTCGACCGCCATCGGTTGGTACTGCGGCTGTTTGAGCAGCTCGACCAGTCGGGCACCGCGCTCCAGCTGAGCCTTGGAGGTGGCGTCCAGGTCGGAGGCGAACGCGGCGAAGGCCTCGAGCTCGCGGTACTGCGACAGGTCCAGACGCAGCGACCCGGCCACCTCTTTCATGGCCTTGATCTGGGCGGCACCACCGACACGGGACACCGACACACCGACGTTGATGGCCGGCCGCACACCCTGGTTGAACAGGTCGGTCTCCAGGAAGCACTGGCCGTCGGTGATCGAGATGACGTTGGTGGGGATGTAGGCCGAGATGTCGTTGGCCTTGGTCTCGATGATCGGCAGACCGGTCAGCGAGCCACCGCCGAGTTCGTCGGACAGCTTGGCGCAGCGCTCCAGCAACCGCGAGTGCAGGTAGAACACGTCACCGGGGTAGGCTTCGCGGCCCGGCGGGCGGCGCAGCAGCAGCGAGATCGCACGGTAGGCCTCGGCCTGCTTGGTCAGGTCGTCGAACACGATCAGCACGTGCTTACCGGCATACATCCAGTGCTGGGCGATCGCCGAGCCGGTGTAGGGGGCAAGCCATTTGAACCCGGCGGAGTCCGAGGCCGGGGCGGCCACGATGGTGGTGTAGTCCATCGCGCCGCCCTCTTCCAAGGCGCGACGCACACTGGCGATCGTGGTGCCCTTCTGGCCGATGGCCACGTACACGCAGCGCACCTGCTGCTTGGGGTCGCCGGTCTCCCAGTTCTTGCGCTGGTTGAGGATGGTGTCCACGCAGACGGCGGTCTTACCGGTCTTGCGGTCGCCGATGATCAGCTGACGCTGGCCGCGGCCGATCGGGGTCATCGCGTCGATGGCCTTGATCCCGGTCTGCAGCGGCTCGCTCACCCCTTGGCGCTGCACCACCGACGGCGCCTGGATCTCCAGGGCGCGGCGGGTCTCGGCCTCGATGTCACCGCGCGCGTCGATCGGCTGCCCCAGCGGGTTGACGACCCGGCCCAGGAACGCGTCGCCGACCGGCACCGACAGCACCTCGCCGGTGCGCTTGACCTGCTGGCCTTCTTCGATGTTCTCGAAGTTACCCAGGATCACCGCGCCGACGCTGTGCTCGTCGAGGTTGAGCGCCACCCCGAGCACGCCGCCGGGGAACTCCAGGATCTCCTGGGTCATCACCGACGGCATACCCGCGACGTGGGCGATACCGTCACCGGCGTCGATGACCGTGCCGACCTCTTCGCGGGCGGTGTCGGAGGTAAAGGAGCTCACATACTCCTCGATTGCCCCCTGAATGTCATCAGCGGAGATTGTCAACTCAGCCATGGCTTTTCGTCTTCCTGCCTTAGATATGGGTAGTTATCGATAAGTCTGTTAGTCGGGCAGCTGGGCCTGGGCGGTGGCGAGACGTGCCGCCAACGTACCGTCGATCACCTCGTCGCCCACCGCGATCGAGAGCCCACCCAACAGTGCGGGATCGATCTGCATCTGCACGGTTACCGGGTGGCCGTAGATCCGGCTCAACACCGCGGTGAGCCGGGTGCGCTGGGCGTCGGAGAGGTCTCCGGCCGCACCGACGTGGGCGATGACCTCGCCGCGGCGGGCCACCGCGACCTCGGCCAGACCCAGCACCGCCTGCGCGGCCGGTTCGCCGCGCAGCAGTCCGATGGTCTGGGACAGCAGCGCAACCGCGATCGGGTTGGCGTTGCCGCCGGCGCTGTCCAGCACGTTGCGCAACAACGCGACCCGGCGTTCGGCGGGCGCGGTGTTGTCGCTGAGCAGGGTGTCCAGGCGCGGCTGGGCGTCGAGCACGCGGGAAAACCGGAACAGCTGGTCTTCCACCTCGTCGACCTGCCCGGCGCGTTCGGCGCGCACCAGCAGCGCCTGCCGAGCCAACAGTTCGATCGCGTCGACCAGATCCGCGTTGGCCGACCAGCGTTCCGCCACGGCGGCTTTGACCAGCTCCAGGGCGGAGTCGGCGATCTTGCCGCTCACCAGCCGCTGCACCAGCCGGACCCGGGGAGCCGGGTCGTCGGCGGGCTGCGTCAAATACCGGGTGACGACGGTTTCGCGGTCCAGCAGTGCGGCCACCGAGGCGAGATCCGCGGCCAGGGTGGAGAGCCCCGCGTCGTCGAGCCCGGCGACCCCGTCCTCGAACCGCGCCGCCAGATTGGTCAGCGCTTCCCGGCTGACCGAGCGCATCTTGGACGCCACCGGATATTGGATCTCGGCCGCCGAGGGGGCCATGGCATCCAGCTCATCGAGGAACCGGTCGACGCTGGCCGACTGGTTAGCCGAATCGGTGACGTGATCGCGCACCAGTTCCTCGGCGCGCCGCACGGATTCGCTACCCAGGTCGGCGCGCAGCTGGCGGATCAGTTGGGCGCGCAGCAGCTCCACCTGCTGGGCGCCCTGCACCTTGATGCGCTCCACCTCGCTGTCGGCCTGGGCCCGCAGTTGTTCGGTGAGGCGTTTGGCATCCGCCTGGGCCTCCTCGGAGACCCGTTTCGCCTCGGTCTTGGCGTCTTCCAAGGCCTTGGCGTGGGCCTGGTCGGCTTGCGCCAGCTTTTCGGCGGCCGCGGCGGACTCCGCCAACTGGTCCCGCACCGACTGCTGCTGGGCGGCCATCAGGCGGCGCACCGGCGGCACGACGTAGCGCCACACCAGCCAGACGATGACCGCGAAACCAACCAGTTGTCCGATGAACGTCGACATGATCCGCTACCGCCCTGTGGTCGCCGAGGTTGTCGCTGCTGCCGAGGAGGTGAGGTCCACGCCGAGAATCCGGCTGGCCAGGGTCGCCGAGAGTGTCTCCACCCGGGCGCGCAGTTCCCCAGCCATGGCGTCCCCCTCCTGCTTGAGTTGCTCGCCGGCGCTTTGCAGGGTGGATGCCACCTCCGCGTCCGCGCGACCGCGCATCTCCTCGAGGACCTTGCGGCCCTCCGCCCGTGCTTGGTCGCGTACCGCGGATGCTTCCACCCGCGCCTGCGACATCTGCTTTTCGTAGTCGGCCTCGGCGGCAGCGAATTGCTCGGCCGACTTCTTGTTGTCGGCGATGGTCTTGGTGACCATGTTTTCGCGCTCCCGCAGCACCTTCATGATCGGCGGCACCACGAAGGCCCCGATCACGCCGAGCACGATCAAAAAGATGACCAGCACGACGAAGAAGGTGCCGTTGGGGATGAGGAAGTTCTTGCTGCCGCCTTCCTCGGCTCCCTGACCGGCGGCCAGGACAATAGCGCTCATGTCACCCATCTCTGCGGATTACTGTGCGGCGATCGGGGTGGCGAACACGAACAGCGCCATGAAGGCCAGGTTGATGAAGTAGGCCGCCTCGACCAGACCGACCGTGATGAAGAACGGGGTGAACAGCCGACCCTGGGCCTCGGGCTGCCGAGCGATTCCGGAGATCAGCGCGTTACCGGCGATACCGTCACCGATACCGGCGCCGATCGCGCCACCGCCCATGATGAGCCCGCCGCCGATGAGGGCGCCGAGTCCGATGAGATTGGGATCTCCCATGTCCTTATCCTCCTTGATAACTGGTAGCCATCTACCAGGTCTGTAGTGGTCCGCGTCAGCGGGGTTCGGGTGCTCTAGTGGTGCTCATCTTCGAGCTCCATGGCTTGACTGAAGTACAGGATGGTCAGCAGCGCGAAGATGAACGCCTGGATCAACCCGACGAACAAGTCGAAGGCCTTCCAGATCGCGTTGGGCGCCCACAGGATGTAGGGCGGGAACAGCGC
This sequence comes from Mycobacterium talmoniae, assembly GCF_001854525.1. Classification (NCBI taxonomy): domain Bacteria; kingdom Bacillati; phylum Actinomycetota; class Actinomycetes; order Mycobacteriales; family Mycobacteriaceae; genus Mycobacterium; species Mycobacterium talmoniae. The sequence goes on along the minus strand of NZ_MLQM01000155.1, from coordinate 5,677 downwards.
GATCAACCCGACCAGGATGCCGCCGGCGAAGATGTTGCCGAAAAGCCGGAGCGACAACGAGATCGGTTTGGCGAGCTCTTCGACCAGGTTGATCGGCGCCAGGAAGGCGACGTGGCCCTTGAGCAGCTTCACCGGGTGCCCGACGATGCCGCGGCGCCAGAACCCGGCCAGGTGGTAGCAGATGAACACGAACAGCGCCAGCGCCAGCACATAGTTGATGTCGGCGGCCGGCGGCGCGAACAGCTCCTTGGCGTTGCCGGCCTTGTCGCTGTACTGCAGCGGCAGCACCGACAGCCAGTTGGAGATCAGGATGAAGACGAAGATGGTGACTGCCAGCGGCAACACGAACGGCGCGATCTTCATCCCGATGGCACCCTCGATCTGGTTGCGCATCTGAATGGTGATCGCCTCGAAGAATAACTGCACCCCGCCGGGCACCCCGCTGGAGGTGACCTTGGCGCGCAGGAACAACGCCAACCCGATCACGATCACCGCCGCGATCCCGGAGGCCACGATGGTGTCGACGTTGACCTCGCCGAGCACCGGCCAAACGGCCGTCTCGTGGTGTCCGACCTCGATGGCGGCCTCGGCCAGGATCGTCTCAGTCATCTGCGGTCCCTTCGTCCACGCCGGGCTCTGTCGCTTGTGTGCGCAGCTTTTTTACCACTGGCAGCGTGGTGGTCAGCACCAGCACCGCCTGAAACAGCGCCAACCCGAACAGCACACCCAGCCCGGTGGGCTGGAAGTAGAACGCGATCGCCAGCCCGATCACCGTAATGACCAGCAGCCGCGACGCGGAATTGAGCGCCATCTTCTTCTTCAGCGGATGGTCTTGGGCGGTGATGGCCAGCGCCGCGCGGCGCACCAGCACGGCGTTGAGCAGACCCAGCGCTAACCCCAGACCGAAGAACAACCCGAACGCCACGTGGCCCAGTTGGGCGGCCGCGGCGGTCGCCACCGCGGTCAGGGCAAGGCAGATGAGGAGCAGCCGAACCGGCCGGAATACCACAGAGGGCAACACCAACGGCGCGTCCTGCGCTGGTGTCGTCACCGCCTCACCTCAATCCCCGCGTTCTCGAGTGCCGCTGTTGTGATCTGTCGCGCGACCCGCCGAGCGTATCGGATAGGCCAGGGCGCGCTTGAATCACTCAAGGGGCAGCTCCCTGTGTCGGTCGTTGGTCGGCGCCGATCGGCTTTTACACCGATGGGCCGGGGCCGGCAACCCGCGAGGTTTTTTCGGGTTCTGCCAGCACCGTACCACATGGTAGACACCCCTACTACTGGTCGTCGTAGAGTGTTTCGCTGCGGCGCAATAACGGGATCACCGTCACCACAATCGCCACGAGAATCGCCCCCAGCATGACCGCCCCGGTGTAGCGCGGATCGAAGAAGATCGTACTGGCGGTGCCGAGGGCGATGATGCCCACCCACAGGTAGATGAGCAGCACCGCTCGCCGGTGCGAGTGGCCGATCTGCAGCAAACGGTGATGCAGGTGCATCTTGTCGGGGGTGCTGAACGGGCTCAGTCCGGCGCGGGTGCGCCGCACGATCGCCAACAACGTGTCCAGGGCCGGCACGAACATCACCGCGACCACCAACAGGAACGGCGACAGCAGCGCGAACGCGTCGCGGGCGCCGTAGGCGCTCTGCGAGATCGGGCCGGCGGCGGTCGTCGACGCGGCCGCCAGCATCAGGCCGATCAGCATCGACCCCGAGTCGCCCATGAAGATCTTGGCGCCGTGGAAGTTGTGCGGCAAAAACCCCAGGCAGGCCCCGGCCAGCACCACCGAGATCACCGCCGGCGGGTAGAACAGCACGTCGCCGCCGTGGTCGCGGAGCAGGCCGACGGAGAACAAACAGATCGCCAACGCCGTGATCAGGCCCAGGCCGGCGGCGAGACCGTCGAGGCCGTCGACGAAGTTCATCGCGTTGACGATCGAGACGGTCAACGCCAGCGTGAGCAGGATCGAGGAGACCTGATCCAACACGATGGTGCCCACCCCGCCGAGCGGGATGTACAGCACGCTCCAGGCCACCCCCATGGTGACCAGCACGCTGGCCGCGGTGATCTGGCCGGCGAACTTCGTCAACGCGTCCAGGCCCCACCGGTCGTCGATCAAGCCGATGCCCATGATCACCCCGCCGGCCACCAGCACCGCGGGCATGCCCGAGGAGTACACGAAGCCGCGGGTGAGCGCCGGCAGCTGGGACGCCAAAAAGACCGCGGCCAAGACGCCGACGTACATGGCCAGCCCGCCCATCCGCGGCGTGGGCTGCACGTGCACGTCACGATCGCGCGGGTAGGCCACCGCGCCCAACCGGGTGGCCAAGAGCCGCACCGGCCCGGTGCTGAAGTAGGTGATGATCGCCGCGGTCAGCCCGACCAGGGCAAGTTCGCGCAGCGGGACGCCGGCACCGCGCTCCGAGAGCGCCAGCAGACCGCCGGCCAGGCTGTCCACGTCGCTGAGCACCCCGCGACCGTACTGCACGAACCTAAGCTCCGATCACGCCGTCAACTCGGCGGGCGCCATGCCCAGCACGGTGCCGATGGCTTCGGCGCTGACCGGTCCCACCCGCAGGATCCGCGGGGTGGCGGCGGTGAGGTCGACGATGGTGGAGGCCGCTTGCTGCGCCGACGGTCCCGCGTCCAGATAGACGTCGACCAGGTCGCCGAGTTGGCGGTGGGCCTCCGCGGCGTCGACCGCCGGCGGCTGGCCCGACGTGTTGGCACTGGAGACCGCCATCGGGCCCACCTCACGCAGCAGTTCGATGGCCACCGGGTGCAACGGCATTCGCAGCATCACGGTGCCGCGCGCGTCGCCGAGGTCCCACTGCAGCGACGGGGCCTGGCGGACCACCAGGCTCAGCGCACCCGGCCAGAAGGCGCGAATCAGTTCGTGGGCGGCGTCGGGCACCGCGACCACCAGCCCCTCGATGGTGTGCCAGGAGCCGACCAGCACACCCACCGGCATATCGCGGCCGCGGCGTTTGGCGGCCAATAGTGCGGCGACCGCCGCGCTGTCGAAGGCGTCCGCGCCGATGCCGTAGACGGTGTCGGTGGGCATCACCACCAGGCGGCCGCTGCGTGCCGCGCTGGCCGCCGCGGCGATGCCCTGGGCCCGCTGATCGGTGTCGGCGCAGTCGTAGAGGGTCATGCCCGCTAATCCTTCCTGACCGCCGTCACGAAACGAAGCCGCCCGGTCAGGTCCCGTCGCGCCGTGACGGCGTCGAAAAGGCCGGTGTCCCCGACGGTGTCGACCGTGAGCGCCGACGTGGTGTCGTCGTGTTCGACGGCGAACCGGCCGCCGGGACGCAGCCACCGGCCCGCGGCGACGGCTACCGCCGCAATCACCGCCATCCCGTCCGGCCCCCCGAACAGCGCGTGCGCGGGGTCGTGCTGGGCCACTTCGGGTTCCAGCACCGCACCGTCGGGAATATAGGGCGGGTTGGCCACCACCAGATCGACGCCGCCGTCGAGTTCGGCCAGCAGGCCGGGCGTCGTCGCGTCGGCGCGCACCAGCTCCACGCCGGTACCCACACAGTTGCGCCGGGCGTAATCCAGTGCGGCGTCGGAGTCGTCGATGGCGAGCACTCGGGCGCCGGGCCGGTGCCGCGCCAACGCGAGCGCCAACGCGCCGGATCCGGTGCAGACGTCGACGATCACCGGCTGCGGGCCCAGTGGCTGCGCCATCGCCCACTCCAGCAGCGCCTCGGTTTCCGGGCGCGGGATGAACACCCCCGGACCGACGTGCACGGTCACCGGGCCCAACGACGCCGTCCCGGTCAGGTGCTGCAGTGGCACCCGTTGCGACCGCGCGCTGACCACGTCGTGGTACCGGGCGAAAAAGTCGTCGCCGGGCGGGTCGAGCAGCGCCAGGCGGCCGCGCTCGGTGCCCGCCAGGTGCGCGGCCAACTCCTCGGCGTCGGTGCGCGCGGAGTCGATCCCGGCCGCGGCGAAAACCGCCGTGGCGGAGTCGATGGCGCACCGCAGCCGGCTCATGTCCCCTGCAGCCGGGACTGCTTGTCGGCGGCGGCCAGCGCGTCGAACAGCGCGTCGAGGTCGCCGTCGAGCACCTGGTCCAGGTTGTGCGCCTTGAAACCGATCCGGTGGTCGGTGATGCGATTCTCCGGGAAGTTGTAGGTGCGGATGCGTTCGCTGCGGTCCACGGTCCGGATTTGGCTGGCGCGGTCGGCCGACGCGTCGGCCAGCGCCTGCTCCTCGGCCATGGCTTGCAGTCGCGCCGCCAGCACCTGCAGCGCACGGGTCTTGTTCTGCAGCTGCGAACGCTCGTTTTGGCAGGTGACGACGATGCCGGTGGGCAGGTGGGTGATCCGCACCGCCGAGTCGGTGGTGTTGACGCCTTGGCCGCCCTTGCCGGAGGAGCGGTAGACGTCGATGCGCAGATCCGATTCGTCGATCTGGACCTCGCCGACCTCCTCGGGTTCGGGATACACCAGCACCCCGGCCGCCGAGGTGTGCACCCGGCCTTGGGATTCGGTCACCGGGACCCGCTGCACCCGGTGCACACCGCCCTCGAACTTCAGCCGGGACCACACCCCGTCGACGGCGTCGCCCTTGCTGGCGATGGTCAGCGTCGCGTCCTTGTAGCCGCCCAGATCCGAGGTGGTCTCGTCGAGCACGGTGACCGTCCAGCCGCGGCGCTCGGCGTAGCGGATGTACATCCGGGCCAGGTCGGCGGCGAACAGCGCCGATTCCTCGCCGCCCTCCCCCGATTTGACCTCGAGCACGACGTCGTCGGCGTCGTGCGGGTCGCGCGGCGCCAGCATGTCGGTGAGCTGGGTGTCCAGTTGGGCCACCCGGGTCTCCAACTCGGTGACCTCGGCGGCGAACGAGTCGTCGTCGGCGGCCAGCTCGCGGGCGGTGTCCAAATCGCCGCGCGCCGATTCCAGCTTGCGGTGGGTGGCGACGATGGGTGCCAGCTGCGCGAACCGGCGCCCGGCTTTGCGCGCCTCGGCGGGATTGTTGTGCAGCTCGGGGTCGGCGAGCTGACGTTCCAGGTCGGCGTGTTCGGCCAACAACGCGTCGATCGCCTGGACGCTCTGCGTCATCTCAACCTCCGAACACAAAGCGACGCCCGGCCTGCGCGGGTTTCCGCAACAGTCCGGGCGTCGGTGCTGCTACTTGTCGGCCGAAGCTTCCTGCTGGGCCCCGGTCTTGCGCTTGCCGTAGCGCCGCTCGAAGCGGGCCACCCGGCCGCCGCTGTCCAGGATCTTCTGCTTCCCGGTGTAGAACGGGTGGCACTGCGAGCAGACCTCGACCACGATGTGGCCGCCCGGCTTGGTGCTGCGGGTGGTGAACGAGTTGCCGCAGCCGCAGACCACGGTGGTCTCGCCGTAGGCAGGGTGAATGCCAGATTTCATGATGTCCTCTTCGATTGCGGGTCGCCGGGTCGCCGGTAAGGCGTGAACCGGAACCTCAAGGTGCCTGAAATGCCAGGGCGGTCGCCGGTCGATTATGCCAGGTCAGCCGCCATCCTCCCAAACGTCGCGCTGAGCGCCCGCATTCCCGCCGTCCGCGGCGCCGCCCAACCCCCGGATGAATACGGTCCCCGGCCGACGTTGAACAATTTACGCCGGTGGCAGATCGTCACCGACACGGACAGAAAGTTGCGGCGGTGACGATGAAGATGCAGATCAAACGCCTAATCACCGGGGG
>NZ_MLQM01000154.1:0-12631 GCF_001854525.1 Mycobacterium talmoniae | reverse complement strand
CCAGCGGCCAGTCGCTGGGCATGGATGGATGGTACGACCGCGACCGGCGCGTCGGGCGGTGATCGGCGGACCGCGGGAGGGCTTCTACCGCGGCGGTTGTCGGCGCATCAGGGCGGCCAGCTTGGCCTCGGCGATCTGCATTAACGGGGTGAGCGCCTCCGGCTCGATGTCCAGTCGCTCGACGATCAGCGCATCGGTGGCGCCGTCGGTCCGCAACCGCAGCGCGGTTGCATATGCCGGCGGCAGCCGGCGCAGCGCCCGCTCGCGCACCCCATCAGCTGCGTCCATCACCGTGTTCCCGCTATCCGCACGGCAACCAGTGAAGCGCGGCGCAGCCCACCCGGGTCGAGTAATTAACTACGTGTCTACCGCCTCCCAGGTGTGCACCGGCTCGTTGCTGTGCATGCCCTGGCAGTACAGCTTGAGCATCTCGGCCAGCGCGGCGGGCCGGCTCATTCCGCTCTGCTGCAGCGCCCGCACCGTCGCCACCTGCCAGGCGGCGCCGTTGCGGCCGGTCTTCGCGCGGCCCTCGATGATGCCGAGATAACGGTCCCGCACCGCCGCGGAAACCCCCCATGACCGCAGCCCCTCCTCGGCCATCGGCAGCAGCCGGCGCAGCACCAGCTCGTCGGCGGCCACTTCGCCCAGGCCCGGCCAGTACAGTCGGGCAGCGATCCCGCGGCGCGCCGCCGCCAGGAAGTTGTCCTGTGCCGCAGCAAAACTCATCTTGGTCCACAGCGGCCGGTCCTCCCGGGTCAGCGTGCCCAGCATGCCGTAGTAGAAGGCGGCGTTGGCCAGCATGTCCACCACCGTCGGCCCGGACGGCAACACCCGGTTCTCCACTCGCAGGTGCGGGCGGCCGTCCACGACGTCATACACCGGCCGGTTCCACCGGTACACGGTGCCGTTGTGCAGCCGCAGCTCGGACAGCTGCGGGGTGCGTCCCGCGGCCAGTTCGCCGAGCGGATCCTCGTCGGACAGCTCGGGCAGCAGCGGCGGGAAGTAGCGGACGTTCTCCTCGAACAGGTCGAAAATCGAGGTGATCCAGCGCTCCCCGAACCACACCCGCGGCCGCACCCCCTGGACCTTCAGCTCGTCCGAGCGGGTGTCGGTGGCCTGGGTGAACAGTTCGATCCGGGTCTCCGACCACAGCTCATGGCCGAAGAAGTAGGGCGAGTTGGCGCCCAGCGCCAGCTGCGGCCCGGCCAGCACCTGCGCACCGTTCCAGTTGTCGGCGAAATCCTCCGGGGCGACCTGAAGGTGCAATTGCATGCTGGTGCAGGCGGATTCGGGCGCGATGGTGGAGGTGTGCAGGCTCACCCGTTCGGTGCCGGTGATGTCGATGACGATGTCCTCGCCGCGGGTGGTGAAGATCGAGTCGTTGAGGGCGGCATACCGGGTCGACTCGCTCATCCAGCCCCGGTCGAGGTGGTCGGGCATCAACGTCGGCAGAATGCCGATGGTGACGATGTGGGTGCCGTCGGTGTTGGCCTTGGTTTCGGCGGCGTTGAGGCTGGCCCGCACCTCGTCCTCGAGCTCCAGGCCGGAGTGCCCGGGCAGCGGCCGGGGCGGGACATTGAATTCGATGTTGTAGCGGCCCAATTCGCTCTGGTACGCCGGGTCGGCGATGGCCGTGAGCACGTTCTGGTTGGACATGGCCGGCTGGTAGTCGGCGCCGATGAGGTTGCATTCGATTTCCATGCCGGTCAGCGGGCGATCGAACTCGAAGTCCGAGTGCGCCAGCATGGCCTCGAAGACATCCAGGCACAGCTGCACCTTGCGCCGATACTCGCGGCGATGCGTGCTGTTGTACGCGGTGCGTTCGACTTCGTCGCCCACACCGTCGATGCAACAGGGGTCGCGGTCATTGCGCAACCAACCGATCGTGTGCGTGATCCCGTCGACGTCGGCTAACCGCGGCGCGACGCCACCACCACCTGCGGATTGGGGCGCAGCGGCAGGCCGAATCCGCCGCCGCGCAACTCGACCCGGATCGTCGGGTCGGCGTGGGCGGCCAGCGCCCGCATCGCCGACGGGCTGTAGGCGCGCAGCGAGCTGATCACCCCGTCGTGCGCGAGCGGGATCACCGGCGCAAACGGCAGCATCGCCGCCAGCTGCACCAGGTGCAGCGGTGCCGGCGGCCGCGGCAGGTCGATGATGAGCAGCTTGTCGGCCACCCGGGTGCCCTCGGCGAAAACCCGGGACGCCGCTAGCGGCGGCAGGTGGTGAAAGCTCAGCGCGAACACCGCCAGATCGAACGACCGGTCCGGCGCGTCGATGGCGGTGGCGTCCATCTCCCGCACCGTCGCGCGGGGGTGGCCGCCCAGGTCGCCCGCGGCGATCGCGGCCACCGAGGTGGGCTCGACGTCGGTGACGGTGACCCGCGCGGTGGGATGGTTCTCTAGCAGCGCGCGCGACAGCGCGCCGTGGCCGGAGCCCAGCTCGAGGATGGTGGGGTCGGGCACCTCGTCGACCTCGGCCAGCGCCAGCCGCGCGAACCGCTGGTGGTCACCGAATAACGAGCCGACCACCTCCAGCGAGCGCACCACCTGGCGTTTGAGGTGGTCGACGTCGTCACGGTCCAGGTACTCCAGCCGGTCGGTCTGCAGCCGCCGATCCAGGCAGGAGGCGTTAAAGCCGCCGCGCGGCATGTGGGCGATGTCGCGGGTTTCGCCGGGCATGTAAGACATCATGGACGATGCATCGGAAGGAGCAGCACGTTGGCCGACTTCGTCGCGTCCATTGATCAGGGCACCACCAGTACCCGCTGCATGATCTTCGACCACGACGGCGCCGAGGTGGGCCGTCACCAACTCGAACACGAGCAGCTCCTACCGCGGGCCGGCTGGGTGGAGCACAACCCGTTCGAGATCTGGGAGCGCACCGCGGCGGCGCTGATCTCGGTGCTCAACACCACCAAACTGCAGGCCAGCGACCTGGCGGCGCTGGGCATCACCAACCAGCGGGAAACCACGCTGGTCTGGGACAAGCACACCGGCCGCCCGTACTACAACGCCATCGTGTGGCAGGACACCCGCACCGACCACATCGCCTCGGCGCTGGACCGCGACGGTCGCGGCGACGTGATCCGCCGCAAGGCCGGATTGCCGCCCGCCACCTATTTTTCCGGCGGCAAGGTGCAGTGGATCCTGGAAAACGTCGACGGGGTGCGGGCGGCCGCCGAACGCGGTGACGCGCTGTTCGGCACCTGCGACAGCTGGGTGCTGTGGAATCTGACCGGCGGGCCGCGCGGCGGGGTCCACGTCACCGACGTCACCAACGCCAGCCGGACCATGTTGATGAACCTGGAAACCCTGGACTGGGACGACGAGCTGCTGTCGTTCTTTTCCATCCCGCGGTCGATGCTGCCGCGGATCGCGCCGTCGTCGTCGCGGCGGCCGCACGGCGTCACCGCCGAACTCGGGCCGGCCGGCGGCGAGGTGCCGATCACCGGCATCCTCGGTGATCAGCAGGCGGCGACGGTCGGGCAGGTGTGCCTGGCCGCCGGTGAGGCCAAGAACACCTACGGCACCGGAAACTTCCTGCTGCTCAACACCGGTGAGAAGATCGTGCGGTCCGACAACGGGCTGCTGACCACCGTCTGCTACCAGTTCGGCGACGCCAAACCGATCTACGCGCTGGAAGGTTCGATCGCCGTCACCGGTTCGGCCGTGCAGTGGCTGCGCGATCAGCTCGGCATCATCAGCGGTGCGGCGCAAAGCGAGTCGCTGGCCCGGCAGGTCGCCGACAACGGCGGAATGTATTTCGTGCCGGCGTTTTCCGGGCTGTTCGCCCCGTACTGGCGCTCCGACGCCCGCGGCGCCATCGTCGGGTTGTCCCGGTTCAACACCAACGCGCACCTGGCCCGGGCGACCCTGGAGTCGATCTGCTACCAGAGCCGCGACGTCGTCGATGCGATGGAGGCCGACGCCGGGGTGCACCTGGAGGTGCTCAAGGTCGACGGCGGGATCACCGCCAACGACCTGTGCATGCAGATCCAGGCCGATGTGCTCGGCGTCGACGTGGTCAAGCCGGTGGTGTCGGAGACCACCGCGCTGGGCGCCGCCTACGCGGCGGGGCTGGGCGTCGGCTTCTGGCGTGACCCGTCCGACCTGAGGGCCAATTGGCAAGAGGACAAGCGCTGGACGCCGAACTGGACCGACGAGCAGCGCGCCGAGGCCTATGCCGGGTGGCGGAAGGCCGTGCAGCGCACCCTGGACTGGGTGGACGTGTCCTGAATGGTGACTCGCCACCAAGCCGCGAGATTGAAAATAGCCAGCAAAAGATCGAGTGGATCCCTGCGTGACGTCAATCTCACCGCCGCCAGTCGACGGTCAGCTCGTCGTGGGTGCCAAACCTGACCAGGTGGCTGGCCACCACCTCCTCCAACCGGGGGAGGTCTTCGGCGGGGGCGACGACGTCGAGTTCGAGGCGGTCGCCGCGGGCGGTGACGGTGGCCCGCCCGCGGCCCAAATCGATCCAGCCCGACCCGGTTTCGGGTGACCATTGACCGCCGTTGCGGCGACCCAGGTGGGCGACGAGTTGTTTGCCGTAGCGGTCGGGCCGGTCGGTGAGCACCGTCGCATGGGTCGACGGCAGGCTGCCGGATTCGGTCATTGAGAGTCCTTTCTGGCACGTGAGCCGATGGTGCGGCCGCGCCCGCAGCGGGGCGACCGCACCATCGGCACCGATCGCTATTCGGTTTCGCTGAGGATGTTGTAGACCTCGCGCCGCGCGTTGTTGACGATGTCGACGATGCGCTGCTGTTGCTCCGGGGTTGCCGCATGCGCCGACTGGGCCACCGCACCGAACAGTTGGCCGACAGCCTTGCGCAGGCTGACATGACCGGGGTCGGCGCCCTCGGTGATCTCCTCCCACGGCGGTGTTTCGACCTTTTCCGCGGCGGCACGACCGTCCTCGGTCAGCTCGAAAAGCTTTTTGCTGCCGTCGGTTTCATTAGCGACGAGCAGGCCCTCATCGACCAGCAGCTGCAGCGTGGGATACACCGATCCGGGGCTGGGGCGCCACAGGTCCTGGCTGCGCTCGGCGATCTGGGTGATCATCTCGTAGCCGTGCATGGGCCGCTCGGCGAGCAGGACCAGGATGGCGGCGCGCACATCGCCGCGGCGACCGCGTCGGCCGCCGGGGCCGCGGTGCCCGCCGCGCGGTCCGAACCCGAAACCGGGACCGAAGCCCGGGCCAAAGCCGGGCCCGAAACCGAACGGCGGGCCGTCGTGTCCGGCGCCGTGGCCGCGCAGCTGGGCCCGCAGGTCACGACGGGCTTGGCGCCGGGCCTGGTGCATCGCGCGACGCTGCTGCGGGCCGAAGCCGAAGCCGAAGTCGCCGGCCGGGCGGTCCGCGAAGGGGCCCCCGAACGGGGGGAAGGGGAGAGTCATAGGTTGTCTCGCTTCTCGATGGGGAAGCACCCGATGCGCTTCCGATACGTTGACGATATATCGGAAACTATCGGTTGGCAACCGTCGGTGGTCCTGCTCAGTCCGGTGGCGCGAACCCCTGCCCGTTCGGCGACGCCGCGGCCGGCGCGGCCGCGGCCCCGTTACCGCTGGTCGGTGCGGCGGGCGGCGCGGCGCCGACCGTGGGGGCGAGTGGCCCAGGGCTCGGCCGCCGCCGCGCGAGCTCCCGGCGGTGTCGTTCGGCCAGCACCGCCGCGAGCATGAACTGCGGCGGGGTGCCCGGCGGGGGCGGCGGCGAGATCCGGGCTAGCACCTCACCGGCCAGCCGATAGGCCAGCTGATCGCGCACCCGCGGATCGAGTTGTGGTGCGCGGGACAGGAATTGACGGGCTACCTCGGCCTGCTCGGGTCGCAGCCCGGACAACTGCAGCGACGACGCCCACCACGCCAGCGCCGGGGGCATCACCGGCGGCGGCGCCATCCGGGGGCCCCGCTCGCTGATCACCACCGTGCCGGCGAACAGATCGCCGATCCGCTTGCCCCGCGGCGAGATCAGGCTGCAGATCACCGCGGGGCTCCCGGCCAACATCCAGATCTCCACCACCGACGCCAACGCCCGAAACAGCGCCTGCCGGAAGCGTTCCGGGCTGCCGTCGTCGCAGACCACCCGCAAACCCATCGCCATCTTGCCGAGCGACCGGCCGCGCGTCGTGGTTTCACAGATGACCGGGTAACCGACCTGCACCAGCACGGTGAAGATGATCAGGATCGCCGTGGACAGCGCCTTGTCGAATTGGAACAGGGTGAACGACCACAGCAGCACGCCCAGCACGTAGCCGGTGAACATCACCACGATGTCGATCAGCGCACCGACGGCGCGCACCGGCAGCTGGGCGATCTTGACGTCGAGTTCGACGGCGTCCCCGGTCACCACCTGCGACATACCGCAACGCTACCGGCCGCGCGGCTACCCTGACCCGGTGGATGTCGACGCGTTCGTGCTGGCCCACCGCGCCACCTGGGACCGGCTGGACTGGCTGGTCAAGAAGCGTCGGCGGTTGACCGGTGCCGAAGTCGACGAGCTCGTCGAGCTCTATCAGCGGGTGTCCACCCACCTGTCGATGCTGCGGTCCGCCTCCTCGGATTCCGCGCTGGTCGGCGGGCTGTCCAGCCTGGTGGCGCGGGCGCGGGCCGCGGTCACCGGCGCACACGCGCCGTTGTGGCGCGAGTTCACCCGTTTCTGGCGGGTGTCCTTCCCGGTGGTGGCCTATCGCGCCCGGTGGTGGTGGTTGGCCACCGCGGCGGCGTTCGTCGCGGTCACCGTGGTGATCGCCGTCTGGGTCGCCGCCAACCCCGAGGTGCAGGCCACCATCGGCACCCCGACGCAGATCGGGGAACTGGTCAACCACGATTTCGGGTCGTATTACAGCGAGGACCCGTCGCCGTCGTTTTTCTTGCATGTCTTCGTCAACAACGTCAAGGTGGCCCTCACCTGGATCGGCTGCGCGATCCTGTTGGGTCTGCCGGTGCCGTTCATGCTGTTCTCGAACGCGGCCAACACCGGTGTTATCGCCGGGCTGATGTTTCCGGCCGGCAAGGGCGGATTCATGCTGAGCATGCTCACCCCGCACGGGCTGCTGGAGCTGACGGCGGTGTTCCTGGCCGCGGCGGCGGGCATGCGGCTGGGCTGGACGGCGATCTCGCCGGGGGATCGGCCGCGCGGCCAGGCGTTGGCCGAGCAGACCCGCGCGGTGATCGCGGTCGCCGCCGGGCTGGTGGTGATGCTGCTGGTGGCGGGGTCGATCGAAGCGTTCGTGACCCCGGCACGCTGGCCGACGGTGCTGCGGATCGGCATCGGTGTGCTGGCCGAGGCGGCGTTCCTGGGCTACATCGGGTATTTCGGCCGGAAGGCCGTCGCCGCCGGGGAGACCGGCGACCTCGAGGACGCCCCCGACCTCGTACCGACCCGATAGCAGCGCCGAGCAGACACAAAAGCCTCCTTTTTCACCGAGATTCGGCGGCTTTTGCGTCTGTTCGCGGGGGTTGGCGACGCGCTACAGCCGGCCGGCGGCTTTCATGGCCAGGTAGTGGTCGGCCAGCGCGGGGGCAAGCTCGTCGGGCGGGGCGTCGACCACCTCCACGCCGGCGTGCCGCAGCCGCGACGCCATCGCCCGGCGATCATTGCGGGCGCGTTCGGCCGCGGCCGCGTCGTACACCGCGGCCGCGTCGGAGCGTCCGGCGGCCAGCCGGTCGACCCGCGGGTCGGCGACCGCGGCCAGCAGCACCCGGTGCTTGGTCGACAGCTGCGGCAACACCGGCAGCAGCCCCTCATCCAGGGCGCTCGGGTTGAGGTCGGTCAGCAACACCACCAGGGCACGGCGCCGGACCCGGCGTGCGATCGCGGCCACCATGGCGGTGGCGTCGGATTCGACGAGGGTTGGCTGCAGCGGGGCCATCGCCTCGACCAGTCGCGGCAGCAGTTCGGTGCGGCCCGCGCCGAACACCCCGGCGCGGGTCACCCGGTCGTGGGCCAGGAAGTCCACGTGGTCCCCGGCGCGCGCCGCCAGCGCGGCCAGCAGCAGCGCGGCGTCCATTGACCAGTCCAACCGCGGCCAGCCGCCCGGGTCGCCGGCGGTGGGGTCCACGCCGACCCGGCCGGCCGCGGTGCGGCCGGTGTCGAGCACGACGACGACGCGGCGGTCCCGCTCGGGACGCCAGGTGCGCACCACGACGTCGGCGCGGCGGGCGGTGGCGCGCCAGTCGATGGAGCGGACGTCGTCGCCGACGACGTATTCGCGCAGCGAGTCGAACTCGGTGCCCTGACCGCGGATCAGCACCGGCAGCAGCCCGTCGAGTTCGCGTAACCGGGCCAGCCGGGACGGCAGATGCTTGCGGGACAAAAACGGCGGCAGGATGCGGACCTGCCCGGGTGCCGTCGCGGTCCGCTGCCGGCCGGCCAGCCCCAGCGGCCCGATCGAGCGCGCGGTGACCGCCGCCGCCCGCTGGTCGCCGCGGCGCACCGGGCGCAGCTCGGTGGTCACCTGCGCGGCCGATCCCGCGGCGAGGTTCATCCGGTGGCTGCGCGGGGTGGCGCGGGCGCTGGGCGCCCACGCGTCGCGCACCCGGCCGCGGAACCGGCGTCGGCCCGCGTTGTGGATCGTTACCGTGGACTGCACCGGTTCCCCCAGCCGCGCCGAGGTGTCCGGGGATCGGGTGAACCGCAACGCCCGCGGGCTGGCCGCCAACCCGACGTCGATCACCACCGCGACCGCCAGCGCGGCCAGCAGCGCGACGAACGCGGTTGCCGGCCACGGGGACAGCGCGATCGGCAGCGCGCCGACCAACGCCACCAGCGCGGTGCGCCCGGTCAGGATCACTAGCGGGGCACCGGGACCGAGGCCAGGATGCCCTCCAGGACGGCGTCGGCGGTGGCGCCTTCCAATTCGGCCTCCGGGCGCAGCGCCACCCGGTGCCGCAGCGTCGGGCGGGCCATGGCCTTGATGTCGTCCGGGGTGACGTAGTTACGCCCGGACAGCCACGCCCAGGACCGGGCCGTGGCCAGCAGGGCGGTCGCGCCGCGCGGTGAGACACCCAACTGCAGGGCCGGGGAGTTGCGGGTCGCCGCCACCAGGTCCACGGTGTAGGCCAGTACCTCGTCGGCGACACGCACCTGCTGCACCGCCGCCCGGGCGGCCGCCAACTCGGTGGGCCCGGCCACCGGGGCGATCGCGGACAGGTCGCGGGGATCGAAGCCGTGCGCATGCTTGGCCAGGATGGCGATCTCGGAGTCCCGCGACGGCAGGGGCACGTTGAGCTTGAGCAGGAACCGATCCAACTGCGCCTCCGGCAACTGGTAGGTGCCCTCGTATTCGATCGGGTTCTGCGTTGCGGCCACGATGAACGGGTCCGGCAGCGGCTTGGCCTCGCCGTCCACGCTGATCTGCCGCTCTTCCATCGCTTCCAGCAGCGCGGCTTGGGTTTTCGGCGGGGTGCGGTTGATCTCGTCGGCCAGCATCAGATTGGTGAACACCGGGCCGGCCCGGAACTCGAACGCGGCGGTGCGGGTGTCGTAGACCAGCGAACCGGTGATGTCACCGGGCATCAGGTCCGGGGTGAACTGCACCCGCTTGAACTCCAGGTGCAGGGCGGCGGCCAAGGCGCGCACCAGCAGCGTCTTGGCCACCCCGGGAACGCCTTCGAGCAGCACGTGGCCACGGCACAGCAGGGCGACCACCAGCCCGCTGATGGCGGCGTCCTGTCCGACCACCACTTTGGCGATTTCGGCGCGTAACGCCAGCAGCGCGGTGCGCGCCGTCTCGCCCGCCTGGGCCTGGGCACCGGCCGGGGAAGTCTGTGTCACGAGTGGCTGACCTGCCTTTCGATGTCGTCGAGGTCATGAGCAAGCTGCAGCAGGCCGGTGTCGGAATCCGGTGCCGGGCCGAACAGGATGTGGCCCATCACCGCTGGGTTGGCCCCGCTGCGTTGCGCGACGGCCATCGCCACCGCCGGTGGCGGCGCGTTGCCGGCCAGCCCGAGCCGGGGTGCCAGCCGCTGCAGCGTCGCGGTCCGCAGCGCTTGGGCGGCGCGATCCCGGGCCCGCCGCGACCGGTACAGCCGACCGCGGCCCTCGACCGTCTCCGAGGCACGCACCACCACCGGCAGCTGCTCGGCCACCAGCGGGCCCAGCCGCCGGCCCTTCCACAGCGCCAGCAGCAGCACCACCAGCCCCAGCTGCCAGACCATCCAGCTGACATTGTCCGGGATCAAATCGAAGATGCTTGCCGCACCGGATGATTCGCCCTCAACATGCTGGGGCGCATACCAGATCAACCGCGGCCGGGCACCGGCGAGGTTCATCGCCAGGGCGGCGTTGCCCTCGCTGAGCAAACCCTTGTTCATCAGGAAGTAGGCGCTGCCGACCACGGTGATGGTGCGCCCGCGGTCGCGGTAGCTGACCACCGCGCCGTCGTAGCAGCTAATCAGCGGCTGGTCGGCGGTGTAGGTTTCGGCGCTGTACAAATCCACCGGCCCGGCCTGATTCGCCGCGCGCAACCCGCACGACGGCCGGTGCGTGACGATGGCGACGCTGCGCGGCTTGATGCCGGGGGCCAGCGCCTCGCGGGCACGACCGGTGGGCGCCACCAGCAGCCGGTCCCCGGGGACGACGGCCAGCCGCTGCAGCAGCCGATCGGTCAGGTGCGGTGTTTCGGCGATCAGCAGCAGCGTGTCGGGCCGGGCTTCACGCTCGACGGCACCGATGTCGTCGGCGACGACGACGTCCACACCGTGATCGCGCAGCAACGCCACCAGCGCGTGTCCACCGTCCGAACCGGTCGACGTCGGATCCATCCGACCGCCGGGCCGGGGCGCGGTCAGATAGGCGCTCAGCGCGGCGACCCCGACGATGACGCTCAGCGCCAGCGCCGTCCACCACCAGGTGCGTGTCCGGGTACCGGCGGGTGGGCGCGGCGCGACCGCGGTCGCCGGACCGGAACCCATCTACCCGCGGCCGGCCCCGCCGCGGCGGGCGGTCCGGCCGCGGCGTGCGAGCGCAGGCGATCGTCGAGGTCGGCGCCCGCCCGGTAGCCGGCCGGGGGGCCGGGCAACCCGCCGTAGCTGACATCGTTGAATGCGGCGGCGGCACTGCCCAACTCGGCGGCCAGGTGGGGCAGCGCATCCCCGGCGTCGCGGGCCAACTCGTTGGCGGTGCGCCCCGGGACCGGGGTGAGCACGCCGTCTTCCTCCAGCTGGCGTGCGACGGCACGAAGCCGGTGCCGGATCGCGCCGGCCCAGTCCGCCGCGGCCGCGCAGCCCTCGGCGGTGGCACGGTGCTCGGCGGAGCCCAGCTCGGTCGGACCGAACAGCTGGTAGTCACCGCGACGGTTGCTGCGCAGCGTGCGTCGCGCGAGGCGGATCGCCACCACCCCCGCGACGAGCAGCCCAATCAGCAGCACGCTGAGGGTGAACCACCCGCCGGGCACCGTGGACCCGTGCGCCACCAGGTGGCGCAGCATCCGCTCCACGCCGTCGATGAAGCGTTGGGAGGGGGACTCTTTGGGATAGATCGGTTTGGTGAGCTCGCGCTGCGCGGCCTCGTGCGCGGCGTCGCGATCGATGTCGACGGCGGGCATGCTGGTCACACCGGCCGGGTCAGCCACAGGCCGTCGGTGGAGTCCGTCGCGGTCGGGTGGCCGGCAGCGCCGGTCTGCAGCACCAAGTCGAACGCCTCGGCCCGGATCCGCCGATCGGTGTAGAGCAGCACGACCACGCCGGCGCTGAACGGGGCGGTGATGATCTGCCCGATCGTCGACCCCACCGTCGAGAGCACGTAGGCCAGCGGCGCCGGTGTGGTCGATCCCGAGCTGACGGTCAGCAGCGCGCCGGCGATGCTGAACGGCGACCCCACCACCCCGGCGACCAGATAGGCGACCAGACCGGCCAACAACAAAATGCCCAGCACCCGCCAGAAGCTGTTGCGGACCAACGCGAACGACCGGCGGGCCGCCGCAAAGATCGGGAGCCGCTCCAACACGATCAACGGTGATGTGAAGCTCAACATGGTGAACAGGTAGCCGTAGGCGGCGATCGCCGCGGGCACCAGCAGCAGCCCCAGCAGGATCGCGGCGGCCGGCCCGCCGGCGGCGGCCGCCGCGACCAACACCAGCGTCACCACCCCGGCGGCCGCCGCGGTGCCGAGACCCAGCAGCGCCGCCAGGCCGATCAGCGGCAGCAGCCGGCCGCGGACCTTGGTCCACGCTTCGGGGACGGTGATCGTGGAGCCAAACACCGCCCGGCCGACGACCACGGTCAACAGGCCGTTGAGCACGATGCCACCCAACCCGGTGGCGAGCGCCGCGGCGAGGACGCCGGACGTCCAGACGGCGACGTCGCCGCCGGACAGGTCGGCGGCCGGGTCCGCCACCGAGCGGTTGAGCGCGGCCAGCGGACCGATTTTCACTGCCAGCGTCACCAGTTGCATGGCGACGACCACCACCGCGGTCAGCCCCAGCGCGGCTTTCGGATTGGTGCGGATGTAGCCGACGGCACCGTTGAAGATGTCGCTCAGCGACAGCGGCCGCAGCGGGATCACCCCGGGCTTGAGCGCCGGCGGAGGCCCATAGCCCGGTGCCGGATAGCCCGGCGGGGGATGGCCGGGCGGACCGTAGCCCGGTGCCGGGTACCCGGGCGGCGGGTAGCCAGGCGGTGGCGGGTAGCCG
>NZ_MLQM01000153.1:0-12711 GCF_001854525.1 Mycobacterium talmoniae | reverse complement strand
CTTCACGGTGGTGCCGACGCTGCCGCACATGTCCAGCGGCAAGGTCGACCGCCGCGCCCTGCAGGCGGCCGACGAGGCGGCGCCGGCCCCGCGGCCGGCCTACGTCGCCCCGCGCACCGGCACCGAACGGCTGCTCGCCGAGATCTGGTGTGCGGTCCTCGATCTGGACCGGGTCGGCATCCACGATGACTTTTTCGCACTGGGCGGCTCCTCGACCCACAGCCTGGAGGTCGCGGTGCGGGCGAACGCGGCGGGCCTGCCGCTGAAACCCGAGTCGGTCTTCCTGTTCGGCACGATCACCGAGCTGGCCGCCGAATACGGCGAGCCCACCCAGGACGCCTCCGACCGGCCGAGCCAGCGACCGGTGAACGGCGCCGCGGTCATTGCCGCGGGCGGCGACGCGGCGCCCACCCCGACCCCGACCACACCGGTGCGGGCGAGCGGCCCGCCGACCCGAAACACGGTGATCGAAAGCCTCGGCGTGTACCTGCCGACGGGGGTGATGTCCACCGAGACCGTCCTGGCCGGCTGCGTCAACAAGATCGGCATCCCGTTGGAGCGGCTGACCGGCATCAAAAGCCGGCGGGTGGTGGGGCACGGCGAGTTCTCGATCGACCTGGCCCGCAACGCGGTGACCGACTGCCTGGCCCGGTCCAGCTATGCGCCCGACGAGGTTGATCTGATCATCTGCTGCAACATCTCTCGCTACGACGGGCCGGGACAGAAGATCATGTTCGAGCCCAGCACCGCGGTGCGGTTGCGGGAGCAATGCGGGCTGACCGAGGCGCTGGCGTTCGACATCTCCAACGCCTGCGCCGGCATGTTCACCGGTGTCGCGGTGGCCGACGCCTACCTGCAGACCGGACTGGTCCAGTGCGCCCTGGTGGTCAGCGGCGAATACATCAGCCACATCACCGAGACCGCGCAGCGCGAAATCGCGGGGCCGATGGATCCGCGGCTGGCGTGTTTGACCGTGGGGGACATCGGTGCCGCGGTGCTGCTGGAGCGCGGCCCCAACGACCGGGTCGGCTTCCACGACATCGACATGGCCACCCTGAGCCGGTACAGCACCTTGTGCATGGCCAAGGCCAGCGACGGCCCGCACGGCGGCGCGATCATGACCGTCGACTCCATCGCCGCGACCGTCACCGCGGTCAAGCGGTCCATCCCGTATGTCGCCGCGGTGATGAAGCGGCACGGCTGGCGCCCCGAGCACTGCGATCACATCGTCATGCACCAGACCTCGGAAGCGTCGCTGCACGATGCGGTCAGCGCGGTGAACCGGGTGTTCGGGCACGCCACCGCCCACCCGGGCAACATCATCAACAACCTGGCCGAACGGGGCAACACCGCCAGCACCACCCACTTCGTGGCGCTGCACGACCAGATCCGGGGCAACCGGATCCAGCCGGGGGACAACGTGGTGTTCGGCATCAGCGGCTCCGGCACCACGGTGGGTGCCGCGCTGTACACCTTCGACGACCTGCCGGCGCGGATGCGCCGGACCCGCAACGGGGAGCGCGGTCGCGGCCTGGCGGCCCGCCGACGACCCGCCGAGCCGCCCCCGACGCCCCGGGTGCGCATCGACGGGGTCGGCACCGCGCTCCCCGCCCCAGCCGCGCCGCCCCACGCGGTCGACCTGGCGGTGCGGGCCGCGACCGCGTGCCTGGAGCACAGCGGCCTGGACCGGTCCGCCCTGGACCTGATCCTCTACGCCGGGGTGTCCCGGGAGGATTTCCTGTGCGAACCGGCGATCGCCGCGCTGGTCGCCGGCGAACTGGCGGTGAACGACGACCTCGAATCCCCGGATGAACCCAAGACGTTCGTGTTCGACGTGCTCAACGGCGCGGTCGGATTCCTCAACGCGTGCCAGGTGGGCGCCCAGCTGATCGGCGCCGGAAAAGCCGACCACGCGATGGTGGTGGCCGCCGAAACCGAAAACAACCGCGCCGGCAACGGCCACCCGATGTACGGCATGAGCGAAACCGGTTCGGCGGTGCTGCTGGGCCGCGGCGACGGTACGGCGGGCTTCGGCCGGTTCGTCTTTCACCACCATCCCGAGTACGCCGACGCGCTGGAAACCTATTTCCAGCACCGCGACGGCCACAGCTGGCTGCAGATCGACCGCGACCCCGACCTGGTCGCCCACTACCTGGACTGCATCCCGGCCGCGGTCGAGGAACTGTTGAAGCTCGAGGAGCTGGACCGCGCGCAGATCGCCGCCGTGCTCCCCCCGCAGCTGTCCGGCGCCGACCGCGCCGAACTCGCCGCCCGGCTGAACATCCCGGTGTCGCGTTTCGTCGACCTCGGCGTCGACGCCGACCCGTTCTCCTCCTGTGTGCCGTACGGCCTGCAGCAGGCCCGGACCCGCCGGCTGGTCAGCTCGGGGGACATCGCGTTGCTGGTGAGCGTCGGCTCGGGTGTCGAGGTCGGCTGCGCGACCTACCGGTTCTGATTCCCATGTTGACGCCAGCGACCGCAAGAACCGCGCACCGTGGGCTATCCCGGAATCAGCGCCCCGCGGCGGGCGGTCCGCGACGTGCAGGCCTACCCGCTGCCGATGCGCGCGGAGGTGCCGTCCCAGCGGCTGCCAGCCGGACAAGGAACTCGGGCCGCCCGGTCCGCTGGATCTTGAAGCGACTGTGGATTCCGCTGGTGGTTTTGGTGGTGGTTGGCATCGGCGGGCTGACCGTGTCGCGGCTGCACGGCATCTTCGGCTCCGAGCAATACCCGGCCTACGTCGACACCAACACCGACGGTGCCAAACCGGTCGACCCCAAGCAGCTGACCTACGAGGTGTTCGGGCCACCCGGGACGGTGGCCGACATCAGCTATTTCGACGCCAGCGCTGACCCGCAGCGCGTCGACGCGGCGCACCTGCCGTGGTCGGTGACGATCACCACCACCTCGGCTGCGATCTTGGGAAATGTTGTAGCGCAGGGGAATAGCGGCAGTATCGGGTGCCGCATCCTGGTCAACGGCCAGGTCAAAGCCGAACGAACCTCAAACGAAGTGAACGCCTACACCTTCTGTTTGCTGAAGGCCGGATGAGTGAGCACCGAACAGATGACTACCGAACGCACCGACACGTCCTTCCTCGCCCGCGCGATCCGCATGCTCTCGGCGCCCATCATCCTGGCGTGGTTGGCGATCGCGGCGCTGCTGACTTTCGCCGTTCCCTCGCTGGAGCAGGTCGGCAAGGAACGCGCCGCCCCGATCATGGCCGACTACGCGCCCTCGGTGCGGGCGATGAAGCGGATCGGCGAGGTTTTCCAGGAATCGGAATCCGACAGCACGGCGATGATCGTGCTGGAGGGTGATCAGCCCCTCGGCGACGCCGCCCACCACTACTACGACCTGCTGATCCGCCAGTTGGACAACGACCCCACGCACGTGCGGCACGTCGAGGACTTCTGGAGCGATCCGCTCACGGCGGCCGGGGTGCAAAGCGCCGACGGGAAGGCCGCCTACGTGCAGGTCAATCTCGCCGGCAACGAAGGGGAGGACCTGGCGAACGAATCGGTGCGGGCCGTGCAGGGCATCGTGGCGCGCACCCCGGCCCCGCCCGGGGTCAAGGCCTACGTCACCGGGTGGACGCCGCTGATCACCGACGAAGACGAAAGCGGCAACCAGAGCGTGCTCAAGATCACCGTGGTCAGTATCGCGGCGATCTTCACCATGCTGTTCCTGGTCTATCGCTCGGTCACCACCGTGGCGCTGCTCCTGGTCATGGTGGGCGTCGAATTACTCGCGGCCCGCGGGATCGTCGCGGTTCTTGCGCTGCACGGGTGGTTCCGGCTCTCCACGTTTGCGGTCACCCTGGTGGTGGCGCTGGCGATCGCCGCCGGAACCGACTACGGGATCTTCTTCTTCGGCCGCTACCACGAGGCCCGTCAGGCCGGCGAAGACCGGGAAACGGCCTACTACACGACCTATCGCGGCGTCGCCAAGGTGGTCTTAGCGTCCGGTTTGACGATTGCCGGGGCGGTGGCCTGCCTCAGCTTCACCCGGATGCCGTATTTCCAGACCCTGGGCGCCCCGTGCGCGGTGGGCATGCTGGTGTCGGTTGCGGTCGCGCTCACCCTGGTGCCGGCGGCGCTCGCGGTGGGCGGCCGGTTCGGGCTGTTCGAACCCAAGCGCACGGTCCAAGTCCACGGCTGGCGACGGGTCGGGACCGCGATCGTGCGCTGGCCCGGGCCCATCCTGGCCGCGACGGTCGCGGTTGCCCTGATCGGTCTGCTGACCCTGCCGGGGTACCGGGCCAGCTACAACCTGCTGAAGTACCTACCGGATAACCTCCCGTCGGGGCAGGGGTTTGCGGCCGCCGAGCGACATTTCTCCCCGGCCCGGATGATGCCCGAACTCCTGATGGTCGAGACGGACCGCGATTTGCGCAACCCGGCGGACTTTCTGGTCCTCGACCGGCTCACCAAACGCATTTTCGGGGTCGAAGGGGTCTCCCGCGTGCAGGCCATCACGCGGCCGGAGGGGACACCGCTTGAGCACTCCTCGATCCCGTTTCAGCTCAGCATGCAAAACGCCGCGCAGCGGCAAAACATGAAGTTCGAGAAGGACCGCATCGACGACATGGTGACGCAGGCCGACGAGCTCACCGACACCATCGCGGCGATGCGGCGGATGCAGGGATTGATGCAGCAGCTCGCCGGCACCACCCACGCCACGATCGGTAGAACACACGAGGTGGTCGCCGTCACCGACGAGTTACGCGACCACATCGCCGATTTCGACGATTTCTGGAGGCCGGTCCGCAACTATTTTTATTGGGAACAGCACTGCTACGATGTTCCGATTTGCTGGTCACTGCGGTCCCTATTTGATGCGATGGACGGGGTTGACCAGCTCGACGAAAATTTGCATGCGCTCTCGGACAACTTGGACAACTTCGATGTCCTGATGCCACAGATGATCGCCCAGTTCTCGCCGATGATCGCGACGATGGAATCGGTGCGGACCATGCTGCTGACCATGCACAGCACCATGTCCGGGATCTTCGAGCAGATGGAGGAACTCAGCGGCGACGCGACCGCGATGGGCAAGGCGTTCGATGCCGCCAGAAACGACGATTCCTTCTACCTGCCGCCGGAAGTCTTCGCAAACCCCGACTTCCAGCGCGCGATGAAGTTCTTCTTATCCCCGGACGGCAAGGCGGTCCGCATGATCATCACCCACCGGGGTGATCCCGCCGCGCCGGAAGCAATTCCGCGAATCGGTGCGATCCGGACCGCGACCGCCGAGGCGCTCAAGGGGACCCCGCTGGAACACGCCAAGGTCTACCTGACCGGCACCGCGGCCATCAACAAGGACCAGCGCGACGGGTCCAGCGTCGATCTGCTGATCGCCGGGGTCGCGTCGCTGTGCCTGATCTTCATCATCATGCTCATCATCACCCGCAGTCTTGTTGCCGCGGCGGTGATTGTCGGCACGGTCGCGCTGTCGCTGGGCGCCTCGTTCGGGCTGTCGGTGCTGGTGTGGCAGTACCTGCTGGGCATCGACCTGCATTGGCTGGTGCTGGCGATGTCGGTGATCATCCTGTTGGCGGTGGGATCGGACTACAACCTGCTGCTGGTCTCCCGGCTCAAGGAAGAACTCGGCGCCGGGATCAAGACCGGCCTCATCCGTGCCGTGGGCGGCACCGGCAAGGTGGTGACCTCGGCGGGCCTGGTGTTCGCGTTCACCATGGCGTCGATGGTGGTCAGCGATCTGCGCATCATCGGTCAGGTGGGCACCACCATCGGTCTGGGACTGCTGTTCGACACCCTGGTGGTGCGCGCCTTCATGACGCCGTCCATCGCCGCGTTGCTGGGCCGCTGGTTCTGGTGGCCGCAACGAATACGGCCCCGCCCGGCCAGTTACCTGCTGCGGCCGTACGCGCCCCGCCCCGTGGTCCGGCGCTACCTGTTGCCGCAGGAACCGGTGCTGGCCGGGGTCATTCGGTCCGGCGCACCGGCGCCGGGCGGCGGCCGATCGGCGCGGTTGCGGATGCGCAGGTGGCTGGGGATGCCGCTGGCCCTCGGGCTGCTGATCGGCGTCGGGGGGCTGACCGTGTCGCGGCTCCCGCGGCATCTTGGGCTCTGAGAAGGGAAGTGGCGAACGTGAGCGTGCGACCAACACTGGAACGATTCTGGATACGCGCGGCCGCGCCGGTTTTCAACGCGCCGGTGGCCGCGGTGGCCACCTCACCGCGCCTGGGCGGGATGGTGAACCGATACCTCACCCGCACCAACACGTTGACCATCCTCAGCTATACCGGACCGCGTTCCGGGCGGCGGTTCAGCATCCCGGTGACCTGTCGCCGCGCCGGCGACAAATTCGTCATCGACGTCTGGATCCCCGAGGCGAAGACCTGGTGGCGGAACTTTCTCGGCGAGGGCCGGCCCCTGACGCTGCGCCTCGACGGCACGGAGCGCGCCGGGCACGCCGTCGCCCGGCGCGACCAGAACGGACGCGTCACCGTCACCGTCCGACTGACCACCGGAGCGCCGGAAGGCTAGCCGCCATGAAATCGGTGAATGCTCAAGTCATCTTCATCACCGGCGGTGCTGGTGGCATCGGGGCAGCGGTGGCCCGGCGGCTGCACGCCAAGGGCGCCACGGTGGTGCTCACCGATGTCGACGAGGCGGGCCTGGCGGAACTGGCCGCCGACCTCGGCGACGATCGGGTGCTGACCGTATCCGCCGATGTGCGGGATCTGGCGGCGCTGCAATCCGCGGCGGATGCGGCCGTGCGCCGCTTCGGGGGTATCGACGCCGTGGTGGCGAACGCCGGAATCGCCAGCAACGGCTCGGTGTTGCAGGTCGATCCGGACGCGTTCAAACGCGTCCTCGACATCAACGTGCTCGGCGTCTTCCACACCGTGCGGGCCACGTTGCCCGCGGTGCTCGCACGCCGCGGCTATGTGCTGATCGTATCGTCGCTTTCGGCGTACGCCGCGTCACCGGGCAGCACCTCCTACGACACCGCCAAAGCCGGCGTCGAGCACCTCGCCGACGGGCTGCGGCTGGAGTTGGGCCACCGTGGGGTCGCCGTCGGCTCGGCCCACATGTCCTTCATCGACACGGCGCTGGTCCGTGAGTGCCGCGACGAATTGCCGGCATTCCGGGCGATGCTGGCCAAATTGCCCTGGCCGTTGAGCATTACCACCTCGGTGGACCGGTGCGCGGCGGCGTTCGTCGACGGCATCGAACGGCGCCGCAGCCACGTGTACTGTCCGGGCTGGGTGCGGCTGTTCCGCTGGCTCAAGCCGGTGTTGTCCACCGGCATGGTCGAATCGCTGGTCCGCAGCTCCACGTCGCAGCTGCTGCACCAGCTGGATACCGAGGTCGCCGCGCTGGGGCGCTCCACCAGCGCCCGGGTGGAAGCATTGGGGAACCGCTGATGAACATCTCGATGGGCCGGTCGGCGCGCGCCCCAGCCCCAAAACCGCTGAGCGACCAGGTGGTGTTCCTCACCGGCGCCGCGGGCGGGGTCGGCGCCGAAGTCGCTCACCGCCTGCACCGCAAGGGCACCCGGCTGCTGCTGGTCGACCTGGATATGGTGCGGCTCAACGAGTTAGCCGCTTCGCTCGGCGAGGACCGGGTGATGACGGCGGTCGCCGACGTGCGTGATCTCGGGGCGCTGCAATCCGCCGCTGACCGGGCGGTGGAACGGTTCGGCGGTATCGACACCGTGGTCGCCAACGCCGGTATTCTGAGCTACGGCTCGGTGCGGCAGGTCGATCCGTTGGCGTTCAAGCGGGTCCTCGACGTCAACGTGCTCGGGGTGTTTCACACGGTGCGAGCGGCGTTGCCCTCGCTGATCGACCGCCGTGGCTACATCTTGGTGGTGTCTTCGTTGGCGGCCTATGGGGGTGCCCCGGGCCTGGCGTCGTATAGCGCGTCGAAGGCCGGGGTTGAGCACTTCGCGAATACCCTGCGGCTCGAGCTTGCCTATCTGGGTGTGGACGTGGGCTCGGCGCATATGGCGTTGATCGACACGCCGTTGCTGCGCGACGCTAAAGCCGACCTGGCGACGTTCCGGGAGATGCTCACCATGCAGGGCCCCGGTAACACGGTGACGTCGGTGCAGGACTGCGGAAAAGCCTTCGTCAGCGGGATCGAGGCCCGCAAACACCGCGTGAATTGCCCGCGTTGGGTCGGCTTGGCGCGGTGGCTGCGTCCGCTGCTGGCCACACCGATCGGGGAGCGCTCGATGTCGAAGTCCGCGCGGGAGCTGCTGCCCGGGTTGGATGCAGAGGTAGCGGCGTTGGGCCGCTCGATGGGCGCCCGATCGGATCTGCTGACAAGCGCGCCCGAGCATCCCCAGGGATGACCACAATAGCGACGGGCAAGTTGTTCTAGGTGGACACGCTGGCGCGCAGATGTTCGTCGAAAAACGCGAACACCCGGGTCCAGGCGTCCTCGGTGGCGGCCTCGTTGTAGCCGAATCCGGTGATCCGGGCCAGGGTTTGACCGGGAATGTCGTTGGCGAAGCTGTGCCCGGCGTGCGGATAGGTCTTGATGTCCGCGGTGATGCCGTTGCGCTCGACAGCCTTACGCAACCGTCCCGGTGCGCCCACCCCGAGCGGATCCAGACGGCCGAAGCTGGCCACAATCGGGCACGCACCGTCCAACATGTCGGCGAGGTTGCGGGGCAGCGGCGTGGCGTAGAAGGGCGCTGAGGCGCTAAAACCTTTGGGCGCCATGACTAATGCGAACTGGCCGCCCATGCAGAATCCGGCGATGCCCACTTGTCCGGAGCATTCCGGCATCGACCGGAGATGATCTCGAGTGGCGAGGATATCGTCGAGGGCACGGCCTTGTTTGGCTAACAGGTCCCGAAACACCCTGGTGACGCAACGGATCCGGCCGCCGTGGGCGAACAGGTTCGGGGTGGCGGCGAGGTATCCCGCCGCAGCGATCCGCTGCGAGATCGCCTCCTTGTCCCCGTCGGTAGCGCCGATCGGCGGGTGGATCACCACCACACCGGGACGGGGGCCTTGTTTTTCGGGCAGGTCCAGCATGGCATCGATCGGACCATCCGGGGTATCGATGTTGATTGTCGTTGTCACGCCACCCATCCTAGAAAGCGCAACCGCGAATTGATGCACGTAATTACTACTCTATTTGGGCGCCACCACTACTCTATTCGGCTCAGACATCGCGGACTACGCTGCTCGGGGCATAGGCTCCTGCGCATGACGCGCACGCGGGGGGCGTGGCGGTGCGAGCGGGCAAGGTGGCTTGCTTCGGATTATTCAGATCGCGACTAGGTGGTCAGATGTTAAACGAGAGTCGACTGATCGCGCCGGCGACATTGCTTCACCTGATGCGGCACCGGGCCGTGCGGTATCGCGACAAGATGGTGTTCGACTACGCGGACTACTCGAGTGGCGGCGCAGAACACCATCGGCTCAGCTACCACAAGCTCGACCTCCAGGCCCGGGCAATCGCGTGCAGGTTGCAACGGCAGGGCGCCGCCGGTGAACGGGTGCTGGTGTTGTGCCCCTCCGGGTTGGACTTCATCGCCGGCCTTTTCGGCTGCATCTATGCCGGCGCCGTTGCGATCCCGGTGCATCCGCCGGTGCGGACCCGGGTCCTCACCCGCGTCGCCTCGATCGTCGCCGATGCGGGAGCGGGCTTCGTATTGACCACCGCGGACTCGCACCCGGAACTCAAGGCCGCGATGGACGGCATGGCCGACACCGCCGCCCTGCGGTGGTGTACGACCGACGTCGACGAAGCCGACATCGCCGCCCACTGGGTAGCCCCCAACCTCGACCCGGATGCACCGGTGCTGGTGCAGTACACCTCGGGCTCCACGAGTTCGCCGAAAGGTGTTGTGCTGACCCACCGCAACCTGCTCGCCAACCTGGAGGCCATCCGTCGGGCGATCGACGGCAACGAGTCCACCATTGTGGCGTCCTGGCTGCCGCTGCATCACGACATGGGTCTGATCGGGGCGATGCTCGGCACGCTGTACCTGGGCGGCAGCTGTTATCTGATGCCGCCCGAGGCATTCATCCAGCACCCGATGCGGTGGCTGGAAACGCTGTCGGAATCCGGCGCGAATGTCAGTGTCGCCCCGAATTTCGCCTACGACCTGTGCGTGGAACGCTCCAGCGCCGCCGAACGGGCGGCGCTGGACCTGTCGCACTGGACGACGGCGATGTCGGGTGCCGAACCGGTGAATCCCACCACCTTGCAGCGGTTCGCCGACGCCTTCGCCCCGGCGGGTTTCCGGGACACCGCGTTCCGGCCGGTGTACGGGCTGGCCGAGGCGACCCTGCTGGTGACCGCCGGGACGGAGTCCGCCGAACCGGTGCGGCGGCACGTCGACCCGGTCGCGCTGCGCGACCACCACGTCGTCGACGTGCCGCCCGAGCACCCGGGTGCGGCGACGCTCATCGGTTGCGGCACGGTGCAGCACGGTGTGGAGGCGGTGATCGCCGATCCGGTCACGCGGCGGCAATGCCGCCCCGACGAGGTCGGGGAAATCTGGGTCGCCGGGGCCAGCGTTGCACAGGGCTACCTGGGCAAGCCGACCGAAACGGAGGAAACCTTCTCGGCGTTCCTCTCCGACACCGGGCGCGGGCCGTTCCTGCGCACCGGCGATATGGGATTCCTGCTCGACGGCGAACTGTTCATCGCCGGACGGCTCAAGGACCTCATCATCATCCGCGGGGCGAACTACTACCCCAACGACCTGGAAGCCACCGCGCAGGACAGCCACCCGGCGCTGCTGCGGGGCCGCGGGGCGGCGTTCTCGGTCACGTTGCCACCCAACACCGCCGAACAGCTCATCGTCGTACAGGAGGTCGACCGCGAGCGGATCCGGGACGTCGACGTGGACGCGGTGATCGACGGTATCCGGACCGCGATCACCGAACGGCATGAAATCCAGGTCCACGGGGTGGTGCTGGTGGAGCCGCTGCGGATCCCGACCACGTCGAGCGGAAAGGTCCGGCGGCGCACCTGCCGGCAGCGGTTCCTCGACGGTGCCCTGGAGGTGTTCGCCCAGTGGTACGCCCCCAGTCCGGGGGAGCCGCAGCCACCGGCAGCGCCGGACGGCCAGGCCGCACCCGAGGTCGGCCGCACCGCCGAGGAGATCACCGCCTGGGTGGTGACCGAGCTGGGCGCGGCGCTGGGGTTAGCGCCCGGTGAGATCGACCCCACCCAACCGTTCGCGCACTACGGGCTGGACTCGGTGCACGCCATCTGGCTGACCACCGGCTTGGAAGCCTGGCTGGGCCGCAAGCTTTCGCCGACGCTGGCCTACGACTATCCGACGATCGAGCTGTTCGCCCGGCACTTGGCCGGGGACGCGCACCCTGCCGCGGCCCCGACCGACGGCGAAGCGCCGGCCGCAACCGCCGGTGAACCGATCGCGATCATCGGCATCGGCTGCCGGTTCCCGGGCGCCGACGGGCCGGCGGTGTTTTGGCGGCTTCTTGCCGACGGCGCGGACGCCATCACCGCAACCCCGCCGGACCGCTGGGCGGTGGGCGCGGGTGGCGGCAGCCCGCGCTGGGGCGGGTTCCTCGATCAGGTCGACCAGTTTGACCCGCAGTTTTTCGGCATCTCGCCGCAGGAGGCGGCGTGCATGGACCCCCAGCAACGGCTGCTTCTCGAGGTGGCGTGGGAGGCGCTGGAAGACGCCGGGCAGGTGCCGGATCGCTTGGCCGGCAGCCGCACTGGCGTATTCATCGGCATTGCCACCAACGACTACGGCGCCCTGCGGCGCGGCCAGCCGGCGCTGCTGGACGGCTACACCGGAAACACGCTGAGCATCGCCGCCAACCGGATCTCCTACCTTCACGACTTCCGCGGACCGAGCATGGCGATCGACACCGCCTGCTCCTCGTCGCTGGTCGCCGTGCACCAGGCCTGCCGCAGCCTGGACGGCGGCGAGTCCACCCTGGCCTTAGCCGGCGGCGTCAACGTCATGCTGTCGCCGCGGATCGGTGCCGACCTCGATCAGGCCGGGCTGCTGGCGGCCGACGGCCACTGCAAGACGTTCGACGTCCGGGCGGACGGCTTCGTCCGGGGCGAGGGCGCCGGGATCGTCGTGCTCAAGCCGTTGAGCCGCGCGTTAGCCGACGGCGACCCGGTCTACGCGGTCATCCGCGGCAGCGCCGTCAACCAGGATGGGCGCAGCAACGGGTTGACGGCCGCCAGCCGCGCGGCGCAGGAAGCCGTCGTGACCGAGGCCTACCGGTGCGCGAATCTGCCGCCCGGTGCGGTGCAGTATGTCGAAACGCACGGCGCGGGAACATATCTGGGCGACCTCATCGAATCGCAGGCGCTCGGCGCCGTCCTGGCGCAGGGCCGCGGGCCGGATAACCGGTGCCTGATCGGATCGGTCAAGACCAATATCGGCCACCTGGGGGCGGCGGCCGGGGTGGCCGGGCTCATCAAAGTCGCGCTGGCGCTGCACCATCGGGCGATCCCGCCCAGCCTGAACTGCACGGAGCCCAACCCGCACCTGCCGCTGGACAGCTTGCGGGTCGCGCAGCAGCTGGACACCTGGCCGGACACCGGCGGCCGCGCGGTCGCCGGGGTCAGCGCGTTCGGCTTGGGCGGCGCCAACGCGCACCTGGTGGTGAGCGAGGCGCCCCAGGTCCGCGGCGCCGCGGTCGATGACCGGGAACCCGACCGGGCTCTGATACCCGGCTGGCGCGGGCGGGGCGTGGGTGGGTGGGGGGGGGGCGGTGGG
>NZ_MLQM01000152.1:0-13099 GCF_001854525.1 Mycobacterium talmoniae | reverse complement strand
GGTCGGCGGAATCGTTCGGGGTGGGCCGCGTAGTAGGTCTGCTGGGTGGTGTGGCGTTGTTCCCAGAGTTGACGCCAGCTGCCGTTATGGACGTCGTTGGGTGAGAACAAGGCGATGCCGGAGTGCTTGTGGTTCTGGTTGTACCAGGGCACATACCAGGCCATGTAGGCGCGAGCATCCTCGATGGTCTCGAAGACACCGGGGTAGTTCGGCCGGTATTTCATGGTGCGGAACTCCGATTCGGAGAACGGGTTGTCGTTGCTGACCCGCGGCCGGTTGTGGGTCGAGGTGATCCCCAGGTCGGCGAGCAGTTTTTTGAGTGCGTTTGAGCGCATCGCCGGCCCGGAATCGGCGTGCACCCCAGCGGGTTGGCCGTGTTCGGCGAAGGCGGTCTTGAACATGTCGACCGCGAGATCATCGACTTCGCGGTCCTCGACGCGCCAGCCGACGAGTTTGCGTGAGTAGATGTCGATGATCGAGTACGCCTTGAATGACACACCCCGCCACGGTGTGCGCAGATCGGTGATATCCCAGCTCCACACCTGCCCGGGCGCGGTGGCCTGCAGCACCGGGGCAGGCCGCATCGGGGTGCCGCCGCGAGCCCGAGTGGGTGCGACCGGACGGTCGGACTGATCGTCGATATCGGCGGCGATACGCCACCACGTGCGGCGCGAGGCGAGCATGATCCCGGCATCCCAGGCATTGGCGAAGGCGTGATCGACCGAGACCCCGTCTGTCCAGCCCGCACCGATCAACTCCTGAATCGCCGCGCGGTCAGCCTCGGGAATCCGGGACCGATAGGCGCGGGCCTTGTGCGGGATCGGATCCACCACACGTTGGCGCGGATGGTGGCGGTAATGCCACGTCGAGCGGGCCACACCCGCAATCGACAACGCGCTGCGCTGCGAGCCGGTCACCGCGGTCAGCTCGGCGACGAGCTGGTTTTCGGCGGTCAGGAATCGGATGGATCGGTCGTCGTCGGGGTATCGGCGGGCTCGTGCTCGCTCATCGCGTGCAAAAGCCCGATAGCTTTTCCCAACGCATCATTGGTCTCTTCCAACTCACGGATCCGCGCGGTGAGCCGGTCGACCTCGAGCTCATGGGCGGTTAGCTCGGCGGCCCGCGTGCGCGCAGCCGCGGCCCGTCTACCTGGGGGCAGCGTCACAGGACCACCTTGCCGCGGGATCAGCCCCCTGTCGAGATCACCGTCAAATACCGCGTCTCGCCACCGCCTCATCTGCCAGTGCCCGATCCCGCGCGCGGCCAACCACCCACCTTTGCGGCCATGCGCTAGACCCTGATACTCGAACACCAACTCGCGGATCTCCGCCACCGTGAACCCTGCACTGATCGACACCAACCCACCCCTTCACCCGAATGCGAACCAACTGACTCACAACCAGGCTGGCAAAGAGGGATAGCCCCGCAAATCGGCAGTTTGGGGAATTTACGCGTCGATTTCAGCAGCCACCGGCACGCCACCCTCAGGTGATCAGCTCGAAATCCACGCCCAACCGGTCGTAGGTCTTAACTGCGCGCAGGTCGCGGGTCAACAAGGTTGCCCCGGCGGCGCGCGGTCAATCCGACCACCGCGTCGTAGGTGGCGCCGCCGGCGAGATCGTGCTCGGTCCCTTCGTGCCAGTCGCGAATCCCGCCACCAGGACGCTGGTGTCCGGCGCCACACCGCCGTACGCGCTCGAGCGTTTCCCGAACGATGTCGTCGGTCAACGGAGGCAGCGGGCGCCCCGGACGCGCGACGAGAACGGAGCCGTCCCGGACCAGTTCGACATCGGTTGGCGCGGGTTCGATCTCGATACGCCCGTCGCGCTCGGTGATCTCCACCTCCTCGTTGCCCCGCAAGCCCAGGCGGTCGCGAATCCGCTTGGGAATCACCAGCCGTCCCGACGGATCGATGGTAGTCCGCATAGCACGGGTTTTACCGTCGCGGCATTACCGCAGCGTGGAGCGCTAAGTGCGCCTGTACCCTTGCCAACCCGGACCGACATTTACTAGGATATGCAAGTATTCTGGGCGTTGCCCTCCACACGCGAACTTCACGGGATAAGTCATGACGACACAGATTGCGCACTTCATCGACGGTCAGCGCACCGCGGGCCAATCGCAGCGCACCGCCGATGTGCTCAACCCGAGCACCGGCCAGGTTCAAGCGACGGTGCCGATGGGCTCGGCCGCCGACGTCGACGCGGCGGTGGCCTCGGCCGCCGAGGCCCAGAAGGGCTGGGCGGCCACCAATCCGCAGCGCCGCGCCCGGGTGATGATGCGGTTCATCGAGCTGGTCAACGCCAACATGGATGAGCTGGCCGAGTTGCTGTCGCGCGAGCACGGCAAGACGGTGGCCGACGCCCGCGGCGACATTCAGCGCGGCATCGAGGTCGTCGAGTTCTGCGTCGGGATCCCGCATCTGCTCAAGGGCGAATACACCGAGGGCGCCGGACCCGGCATCGACGTGTACTCGCTGCGGCAGCCGCTGGGCGTGGTCGCCGGCATCACCCCGTTCAACTTCCCGGCGATGATCCCGCTGTGGAAGGCCGGCCCGGCGCTGGCGTGCGGAAACGCGTTCATTCTCAAGCCGTCCGAGCGGGACCCGTCGGTGCCGGTGCGGCTGGCCGAACTGTTTATCCAGGCCGGTCTGCCGCCGGGGGTGTTCCAGGTGGTGCACGGCGACAAGGAGGCCGTCGACGCGATCTTGCACCACCCCGACATCGCCGCGGTCGGGTTCGTCGGCAGCTCCGACATCGCGCAGTACATCTACGCCACCGCCGCCGCCAACGGCAAACGCGCCCAATGCTTTGGCGGCGCCAAAAACCACATGATCGTGATGCCCGACGCCGATCTGGATCAGGCCGTCGACGCGTTGATCGGCGCCGGCTACGGCAGCGCCGGGGAACGCTGCATGGCCATCAGCGTGGCGGTGCCGGTCGGCGAGCAGACCGCCGACCGGCTGCGGGCCCGGCTGGTGGAGCGGATCAACAACCTGCGGGTGGGTCACAGCCTGGACCCCAAGGCCGACTACGGGCCGCTGGTCACCGCGGCCGCGCTGGCCCGGGTCCGCGACTACATCGGGCAGGGGGTAGCCGCCGGCGCCGAGCTGGTGGTCGACGGCCGCGAGCGGGCCAGCAACGACCTGACCTTCGGTGAGGAGAGCCTGGAGAGCGGCTTTTTCATCGGGCCCACCCTGTTCGACCGGGTCACCACCGACATGTCGATCTACACCGACGAAATCTTCGGGCCGGTGCTGTGCATCGTGCGCGCGGCCGATTACGAAGAGGCGCTGCGGCTGCCGTCCGAACACGAGTACGGCAACGGGGTGGCGATCTTCACCCGGGACGGCGACAGCGCCCGCGACTTCACCGCCCGGGTGCAGGCCGGCATGGTCGGGGTCAACGTGCCCATCCCGGTCCCGGTGGCCTACCACACCTTCGGCGGCTGGAAACGCTCCGGGTTCGGCGACCTCAACCAGCACGGTCCGGCCGCGATCCAGTTCTACACCAAGGTCAAGACCGTCACCCAGCGCTGGCCGTCCGGCATCAAGGACGGTGCCGAATTCCACATCCCCACCATGGAATAGGGCCGGCATGCGATTCTTCGAGATGGACGACGACGAACGGGTGATCACCGAAACGGCCGCCGCGTTCGCCGGCAAGCGGCTCGCCCCGCATGCCCTGGAGTGGGACGCCACCCACCACTTCCCCACCGACGTGCTGCGCGAGGCGGCCGGGCTCGGGATGGCGGCGATCTACTGCCGCGAGGACGTCGGCGGGTCCGGGTTGCGCCGCCTAGACGGGGTGCGCATCTTCGAGCAACTCGCCACCGGTGATCCGGTGACGGCCGCCTATTTGTCCATCCACAACATGTGCGCGTGGATGATCGACAGCTTCGGCACCGAGGAACAGCGCAAGACCTGGCTGCCGCGGCTGGCGTCGATGGAGCTGATCGCCAGCTACTGTTTGACCGAGCCCGGCGCCGGCTCGGACGCGGCCGCGCTGGCCACCCGGGCGGTCAAGCAGGGCGGCGACTACGTGCTCGACGGGGTCAAACAGTTCATCTCCGGGGCCGGCGCCTCCGACGTGTATGTGGTGATGGCCCGCACCGGCGCCGACGGCCCGCGCGGCATCTCCACGTTCATCGTCGAAAAGGACACCCCGGGGCTGAGTTTCGGTGCCGCCGAGGACAAGATGGGCTGGAACGCCCAACCCACCGCGCAGGTCATCTTCGACGGGGTGCGGGTGCCGGCCGAGGCCATGCTGGGCGGGCCCGACGGCGAGGGCGCCGGCTTCGGCATCGCCATGCAGGGCCTCAACGGCGGCCGGCTCAACATCGCGGCGTGTTCGCTGGGCGGCGCGCAGGCGGCGTTCGACAAGGCGGCCGGTTATCTGGCCGACCGGGAGGCGTTCGGGTCGGCGCTGCTCGACGAGCCCACCATCCGGTTCGCCCTGGCCGATATGGCCACCGCGCTGGAAACCTCGCGAATGTTGTTGTGGCGGGCCGCGTCCGCGCTGGACGACGACGCCGACGACAAGGTCGAGCTGTGCGCGATGGCCAAACGCTACGTCACCGACGCGTGTTACGACGTCGCCGACAAGGCCCTGCAGCTGCACGGCGGCTACGGCTACCTGCGCGAGTATGGTCTGGAAAAGATCGTCCGCGACCTGCGGGTGCATCGCATCCTGGAAGGCACCAACGAGATCATGCGGGTGGTGATCGGCCGCGCCGAGGCCGCGCGGGTCCGCGCCACCGGCTAGGAAGGCCAGCAGTGTCGACTATCGCGTTTCTGGGGCTGGGCCATATGGGCGGCCCGATGTCGGCCAACCTGATCGCCGGCGGCCACACCGTGCGCGGCTACGACCCGGTGCCGGCCGCCGCGGCCGCCGCCGCCGACCACGGCGCCGCGGTCTTCGACAGTGCCGCCGCCGCGGTGGCCGAGGCCGACGCGGTGATCACCATGTTGCCCAACGGTGGGATCGTCAAGGCCTGCTACGCCGAGATCCTGCCGGCCGCCCGACCCGGCACCCTGTTCATCGACAGCTCCACCATCTCCGTCGACGACGCCCGCGCGGTGCACGCGCTGGCCGGTGAGCACGGTTTCGCCCAGGTCGACGCCCCGGTGTCCGGCGGGGTGCCCGGCGCGGCCGCCGGCACGCTGGCCTTCATGGTGGGCGGCGAGGAGGCGGCCTTCACCCGGGCCCGCCCGGTGCTAGAACCCATGGCCGGCAAGATCATTCACTGCGGCGACGCGGGCACCGGCCAGGCCGCCAAGATCTGCAACAACATGGTGTTGGCGATCCAGCAAATCGCCGTCGGCGAGGCGTTCGTGCTGGCCGACAAGCTGGGGTTGTCCGCGCAGGCGCTGTTCGACGTGATCACCGGCGCCACCGGCAACTGCTGGGCGGTGCACACCAACTGCCCGGTGCCCGGCCCGGTGCCCACCTCACCGGCCAACCATGATTTCAAACCGGGGTTCGCCACCGCGCTGATGAACAAGGACCTCGGTCTGGCGATGGACGCGGTGGCCTCCACCGGGTCGGCGGCGCCGCTGGGCAGCCACGCCGCCGAGATCTATGCGGCGTTCGCCGCCGAGCACGCCGACGAAGATTTCAGCGCGGTGATCACGACGCTGCGCGGCAGCTGAGCCGGGCGACCCCCCACCGTCGGCACAGCTCGCGGCAGCCGTCGACCAGCAGCCCGTCGTAGCCGTCGCGGACCTGCACCGCGCCCGGGAACGCCGTGTCGGCGGACCCCGGGCCGGTGACCACCACCGTCGCCAGGTCGGCGGCCGCCGCGGTGCGCAACCCGCGGGCCGAGCCCGCCACCGCCAGCGCGCTCTCGGCACCGATGCCCAGCTCCCACAGCGCCAGCCGGTACAGCTCGGCGTTCGAGGCGGGCTGGGTCAGGTCGTCGGCGCTGACGATGGTCTCCGCCAGCCCCTCCCCGAGCAGATGCCGGGCCTGGGGCTGGGCCACGTCGCGGCTGTCGGTGCTGATCACCGCGACCCACACCCCGGCCACGAACAGGCTCATCACCAGGTCATCGAGCCCGGACCGGGGGACGCGGTCGCCGTCGCGGTCGAGCTCGCCAAGCGCCTCGGCGTCGAAGAGCACCGCACGCAGCGGGCTGAGGTCGGCGTCGAGCGGACGCGCCCGGTCCCACCAAAACGTGCGCGCGGGTCGGGTCCGCCGTGATGTGAGGTACATAACAGCAGGGTGCCGGGACCCGGCCGGTCCTGCCTCCCCCTAATGGGGGGTCTGCGCGGGTGAACCGGGCCGCCGCGGCGATCGCCGGCCGGGCGCCACCAGGCCTTACAGTGTTGCCATGACCCACCCCGGGGATCCGGTGCGCCTTGTCCTCGTCGACGACCACGAAATGGTCATCGAGGGGCTCAAGGCGATGCTGACCGCGTTCCGGGACCGGGTGCAGGTGGTGGGGCAGGCGATCGGTGCGGACAACGCGCTGGGGGTGATCGCCGACCTGGACCCCGACGTGGTGCTGTGCGACGTGCGGATGCAGGGCGCCAGCGGCCTGGATTTGTGCCAGGCGCTGCGGGAACGCGACCCGGACCGCAAGGTGGTCATGCTCAGCGTGTACGACGACGAGCAGTACCTGTTTCAGGCGTTGCGGGTCGGGGCCCGCGGCTACCTGTTGAAGAGCATCAGCAGCGACGATTTGGTCCGCCAGATCGAGTTGGCGCACCGCGGCGAAACCGTGATCGACCCGGGCATGGCGGCCCGGGCGGCCGACACCGCGGCCCGGTTGCAGCGCGACGAGTTTTGGCCCGGCGCGCGGCAGGGGCTGACCCAACGGGAAAGCGAAATCCTGTCCTACATGGTGTCCGGGCTGTCCAACCGCGGGATCGCCACCAAGCTGGTGATCGGCGAGGAGACCGTCAAAAGCCACCTGCGGTCCATCTACCGCAAACTCGGGGTCAGCGACCGGACCGGGGCGGTGGCCACCGCGCTGCGCGAAGGGATCTACCAGTGAGCGCGCGGCGCCGGTCCAACGCGGTGCGCGACTTCGTCGACGCCGACCACGAACTGGTGTTGCTGCGCGAACTCATCCAGGCCGCCTCCAGCGGGCCCGGCGTCGAGCCGCTGGCCGCCGCCGCGGCCCGGATCATCACCGCGGCCACCGGCACCGACGTCTGCTTCGTGCACGTGCTCGACGACACCGACCGCTCGCTGACGCTGGCCGGGGCCACCCCGCCGTTCGACGGCCAGGTCGGCAAGATCCGGTTGCCGCTGGGTTCCGGGGTGTCCGGGTGGGTGGCGCGGCACCGCGAGCCGGTGGTGATCACCGACGACAAGGAGGCCGATCCGCGGTATCTGCCGATCCAGTCGCTGCGCGGGCGGGACTTCACCTCGATGGTGTCGGTGCCGATGGAAACCGATCCCGGCGGACTGGTCGGCGTGCTCAACGTGCACACCGTCGAGCGGCGCGAGTTCAGCGCCGGTGACGTCGAATTGCTGTGCGTGATCGGGCGGTTGATCGCCGGCGCCATGCATCAGGCCCGGCTGCATCGGCAGCTGGTGGCCCGCGAACGCGCCCACGAGTTGTTCGTCGAACAGGTGATCGAGGCCCAGGAGATCGAGCGCCGGCGGCTGGCCGGCGACATTCACGACGGGATTTCGCAACGGCTGATCACCCTGTCGTATCGGCTCGACGCGGCCGCCCGGGCGGTCGGCGACGACCCCGCCGAGGCCTCCCAGCAGCTCGACGAGGCCCGCGAGCTGGTCCGGTTGACGTTGGCCGAGGCCCGCGCGGCGATCAGCGGGCTGCGTCCGCCGGTGCTCGACGACCTCGGTTTGGCCGGCGGGCTGGCCAGCCTGGCCCGCTCCATTCCGCAGCTGAACCTGGAGTTGGAGCTGGCCGACATCCGATTGCCCGAGCACATCGAGCTGGCGCTGTATCGGATCGCGCAGGAGTGCCTGCAAAACGTCGTCAAGCACGCCGAGGCCAGCGTCGCGCGGCTGCGGTTCGGGGTGGAGGAGAACGTGGCGCGCCTCGAAATCATCGACGACGGCGTGGGTTTCGACACGTTCGAGAACCCGCTGGGCGGCGACGAGATGGGCGGCTACGGCGTGCTGTCGATGGCCGAGCGCGCCGAGCTGGTCGGCGGCCGGCTCAACATCCGGTCCCGCCCCGGCGCCGGCACCGCCGTCACCGCCACCATCCCGCTGTCCTCCCCCTCCGCGCGAGCGTGCGTGTCCCTGGCCTACGCGCCGAGGTAATTCCCGGATCTGCGCACGCTCGGCGCGGCCGGCGGCGCGCACCTCAGCCGGGCGCCCGATCCCGCTCGAGGGCCGCCACCACGTCGTCGCAGGCCTCCCGGACCATCGCCAGCCGCTCGGGGCCCAGCACGTCGACGAACACCTTGCGCACCCGGGCGGCGTTGGGCGGCGCCGCGGCCTCGATGGCGGCGCGGCCGGCGTCGGTGAGGACGATCTCCGGGTAGCGGGCGCCGCAGGCCTCCCGGCGGACCAGGCCGCGTTTTTCCATCCGGCTCAGGTGATGGGACAGTCGGCTCTTCTCCCACTCCGTCATCTCGCCCAACTCGAAGGCGCGCATCCGCCCGTCCGGGGCCTCCGACAGGTTGACCAGGACCTCGAAGTCGGACGCCGACAGGCCGAAGTCGCGCTGCAGGTGCCGCTCCAGGTGGCGTTCCAGCCGCTGGCTCATCGCGATGTAGCTGCGCCACGCCCGCTGCTCGTCGGCGCTGAGCCACGGTTCGTCGGTCATGCGCCCCAGCCTAGCCGATTGGGTTGACATATCAACCCAGCCGAGTATTGTTTCGGTTGTAGGTTGATACATCAACTCAAATGCCGAGTTAAGGAGACCGCTGTGACCGAACAGAAACTGATCGCCGTCGTCGGCGCCACCGGGTCGCAGGGCGGTGGCCTGGTCCGGGCGATCCTGGCCGACCCCGATCGCGAGTTCGCGGTGCGGGCGTTGACCCGCAGCGCGCGGTCGGCCAAGGCGCAGGAGCTGGCGGCCGCCGGAGCCCAGGTGGTCGAGGCCGACCTGGACGACGCAGCCAGCGTGCGCGCGGCGTTCGACGGCGCGCACGGCGCCTACATCGTCACCAACTACTGGGCGCCGCGCAGCCCGGACGACGAGGCCCGGCGCAGCCGCGCCGAGATGGAACTCGCCCAGGCCGAGAACGCGGCCCGCGCGGCCCGCGACGCCGGTGTCGCGCACGTGATTTGGTCGACGCTGGAGGATACCCGCGACGTCCTCGGCGACGAGGTGCCCACCGTGGAAGGGCGCTACAAGGTGCCGCACTTCGACGCCAAGGCCGAGGCCGACGCGTTGTTCGTGCGCTACGGCGTCCCGACGACGTTGCTGCGCACCACGTTCTACTTCGACAACGTCGCCGGCGGGATGGGCTTGGCGCGCGACGCGGACGGCGCCCCGGCGCTGACGCTGCCGCTGGCCGACCAACCGTTGTCGGGGATCGCGGTGGAGGACATCGGCAAGACCGCGTTCGGGGTCTTCAAACGCGGCCCGGAGCTCATCGGTACCACGGTCAGCATCGCCGGCGACCATCTCACCGGTGACCAGTACGCGGCGGCGTTGACCGCGGCGCTCGGCGAACCGGTCGGCTACCGGCCGCTCGGTTGGGACGAGTACCGGGCGTTGGGCTTTCCCGGTGCGGTGGAGATGGGCAACATGTTCCAGTACTACGCGCAGAACGCCGCACGGTTCACCGCCGACCGCGATCTGGCCCGGGTGCGGGAGTTGAATCCCGAGTTGCAGTCGTTCCGCGACTGGTTGGCGGCGCACCGCGACGACATCACCGTGCCGTGACGGTCGCGCGCGAGCGTTAGAAGATCGATCCGACCAGCATTTCGGGGACCAGTCCCGCCAGTAGCGCGACGGGCTCGCCGACCGCGGCCACTGGGTTGCCCGCGGCCAGCTCGTTCTCGAAGAGTTCTCCGATCATGTTGGGAATGGTGGTGAATAGTGCGCTGGCCATATCGATCGGCGGGATGCCGGTGTGGGTCAACGACACCTCGCTGAACCCCTGGATGAACCAGTTCTCGATGCCGCTGAGTTCGGCGGTGAGGAAGTGGAAGAAATCGCTCGGGTCGTTGAGATCCCCGGCCTTTTCGAGCGTACCCAGAATCGGCCCCAGCACATCCGTCATCGTCTCGGGCGAAACCAGCTGGTAGTTGGCCGGATTCAGTACATCCTTCAGCGCGTCCTGAACGCCTTGGTGCAGGCCGTTCAGCAGCGCCTGCGGCACCTGATCCAGCACACTCTGGGGCGGCAGGAAGCCCATCGCGGTGGCCACGTCGGCGTCCCCCGGCGACCACCCGTTGGTGATGCTGCCGTAGCCCAGGTTCACCAGCACCCTCAGGTCCGGTTGCAGCAGGTCGGCCAGCGGATTGCCCACGACCGGGACCAGTCGCAGCGGGTCCAGCAGCGGCAGGCTCGCGGACGGGATGATGTAGTAATCGGTCAGGGAGCCCGCCGATACCGGCAGCTGCACGGCGTCGTGGATCTGCTCGGGGGTGAGGCCCTCGTAGGCGATGTGGTTGAAAGCCATGCCGAAGTACGCGTTGAGGTCGGACAAGAAATTGATCGGGTACCGCGGGAAGTCGGCGACGCCGTCGTACTCCATGTTGTAGACGTCGGCCGGGTAAAGATCGGACGGTGTCGGGTGACCGAACGTGAGGCCCAGGCTCGGCACCGTGACCGGATCGGTTCCGTTCGGGACGTCGAAGCGTTCCAACAACCCCCCGTTCGGCGTATTGGGATCACCGAGGATGACGAAGTGCACGTCGTCGCTGGGCACCCCCTGAGCCGCCAGCGCCGACATCGCCCCCGAGGCCACCGTGGAACCCTGCGACCAGCCGGTGATCACGATGGGGTTGGCGGGATCCACGCCGCCGGCGGCGATTCGGCTGTCGACCGCGTCCACGACGTTCTGCACCCCCTGCGACACCGACCGGTCGTAGGTCTCACTGAACGGGAAGGTGAACGGGTACAGCGACTCCGGCGTGGTGACCGCCTGCAGGGTGCCGGTGAAACCGCGGGGCTGCAGGTACAGCGCGTCGTAGGCGTTCATCCAGCCTTGACTGGGTGTCGGGATGCCACTGGCGCCGACCATCAACGCGGCGCCGTCGCCGAGCGGTGTGTCCGCCGTGTCGGCGTCTAGGCCGGTGAGCAACACCCCGCGGGTCTGCCCACTAAGCCCAGACGGCGGCACCGGCGCGACGGCGATCAGGCCGGCGCCGGCCATGGCGATGCTCGTGGTGATGACGCTGCGTAACACCTGGCTCATCGCCGCTGTCCCGCATCGAAGCGGAACGCCGAGTTCAGCATTGACGTCGGCGCCGGCAGGCCGATACCGCCGTTGCCCACCACCGTCAGCCATCACCACCTCCCAGGCGCCGCATCCGGATGTGGCGCACATCACACGCCGCGGCATAAGCTACATCTGGGTATCCGATACGTCAACATATCGGTTTGGTGGGACGCTTCCTGGGTTTCCGTCCGGACGTGCTGAGCCGCCGATCGTCTTGGGACCGCCCCGCGCACATCGAGTGTGAATCCTGGGCTTCGACCGTGAATCGTGGGCGAGAAAATCGCGAAACTTCCGCCCTGCGTGCACACTCGACGCCGTCCGTGCACACTCGACGCCGCGGGGTGACCGTCGCTGCGCGAGCGTGCGCAGATCCGGTGATTTGCCCGGCGTGTCGACCGGGGACACGCACGCTCGCGCGGGAAATCAGAAGTCGCCGGCGTGCTGGCGCAGGGTGTCGATCGACGACGCCAACGCCCGCGACTCGGCCGGCGACATCCCGATGTCGGCGAACACCTGCTCGTTGAGGGTGACGGTGGCGTCCTCGACGGTGGAGCGGCCCAGCTCGGTGATCTGCACCAGCGTGGTGCGCCCGTCGGTGGGGTGCGGCAGCCGCTGCACCAAACCGTGGGCCTCCAACCGGCGGATCGCGTGGGTGACGCTGGTGACGTGCACCTGCAGCCGGTCGGAGGCCTTGGTGATCGGCAGCGCGCCGGTGCGGCTGAACGCCAGCAGCCGCAGCAGCTCGAAGCGGGAGAAGCTCAGGTCGTAGGGCCGCAGCGCGGCCTCCACCCGGGCCAGCAGGATCTGGTGGGCCCGCATCACCGAGGTCACCGCGACCATGCCGTCGGCGACCTCGCCCCAGCCGGCGCGTTCCCAGTTGGCCCGCGCCGCGGCGATCGGGTCCCGGTCGTCGGAAGAGGCCACGCCCTTTCTTACCGCACTTGGCGATCACTTCCGGTGCTATCGGACCGCCGATTTTCCCACCGCGGCCAGCACCGCCCGACTCGAGGCCCGGTTGCCGACCGTGATCCGCACCCCGCCGGTGGCGTAGTAGCGGGCCCGGACCCCGGCGCCCTCGAGCACCTCCCGCCACGGCGTCCCGGCCGGCGGCAGGTAGACGAAGTTGGCGTGCCCGTCGGTGGCGTAGACACCCAGGGCCCGCAGCCGTCGGCACAGGTAGTCGCGTTCCCCGGTGATGCGCAGAACCCGTTGCCGCAACTGGTCTTCGGCGTCATAGGAGGCGGCCACCGCCACCGCGGCGGTGACCGGCATGCCGAACGGCAGCTGCATCGTCCACAGCGCCCGGGCCAGCTCGGACGAGCCGAAGCCGTACCCGATGCGCAGCCCGGCCAGCCCGTAGGCTTTGGAGAAGGTCCGGACCACAACCACATTCGGGAACCGCCGCACCAGCGCCGGGCCGGGGATGCGGTGTTGGGCGGCGACGAACTCGATGTAGGCCTCGTCGAGCAGCACGACGGTGTCGTCGGGCACCCGCCGCAGGAAGCGCTGCACCTCGACGATCGGCTCCACCGCCCCGGTCGGGTTGTGCGGCCGACACAGCACCACCACCCGGGCCCGTTGCGCGGCGTCGGCCATCGCCGGCAGGTCGTGGTGGCCGCGGCGGTCCAGCGGAACCGGGACCGACACCAGCCGGGCCAACTGGGTGAAGATCGGGTACCCGTCGAAGGTGGGATAGCTCAGCACAATCCGATCCCCCGGCCGGGTGAG
Source organism: Mycobacterium talmoniae (assembly GCF_001854525.1). NCBI lineage: Bacteria > Bacillati > Actinomycetota > Actinomycetes > Mycobacteriales > Mycobacteriaceae > Mycobacterium > Mycobacterium talmoniae. The sequence goes on along the minus strand of NZ_MLQM01000152.1, from coordinate 48 downwards.
CCCGTGCAGCACCTGCATCACCACCCCGGTCGCCCCCGCCCCCAGCAC